>DASPVS010000506.1:0-6588 GCA_035622235.1 Acidimicrobiales bacterium
CAGGCCGCCGCGATGTCCTCTGGCTTGCCCGCTCGGCCGACCGGCGTCATCTTTATCGCCGTCTCTATGTCGAGTTGGCCGGCTGCGTCTGCTGCCCTGAGCATAGGCGTGTCGATGAATCCGGGTGGAATCGTGTTGACCGTGATGCCCTTGCGACCGAACTCCAGAGCGAGGCACTTTGTGAGGCCGATCACTGCGGACTTGGACGCTACGTACGCGGTCATTCGCGGCGTTCCGCTGTGTGTGGAAGACGAAGATATGTTCACGATGCGCCCCCAGCGCGCTTCGAGCATGTAAGGCAGAACAACCTGGCAACAGTGGAAAGCGCCCGTTAGGTTCACATCGAGCGTCTGGTTCCAGTGCTCGATGGTTATGTCGAGGAACCTGACGAAGCTGTCGCGACCGGCGTTATTCACCAGGATCAAGGGAGGACCGAGACGATCGGCGACCTCGGCCATCGCCTTCTCGATCCTCGGGCGGTCGGTGACGTCGACCTCTAGGCCGATCGCCCTGCCACCTGAAGCCTCGATCTTCGAAGCGGCCGCTTGGGCGCTGTCGCCGTCACGGTCGAACACGGCGATGGCAGCGCCGTCGATTCCGAGACGTTCGCTTATGGCCAGCCCGATACCGGACCCGCCACCTGTCACGACAGCGACTCGTGGTTCGCTCCAACTGCTCACGTGTTCCTCCTGCGCTCATTTCGGGGACGAGGTTGCGAGGTCATGAGTCGGGGAGCTCGAGAATTCGTTGAGCGACGAGGTTCCGTTGCACCTGCGATGTCCCGCCCATGACACTTTGGGCCCGACTGTACAGATAGGTGTTGAGGAAAGCGGGCTCCTGGCCATCGTGCGCGCTTCCGCCGATCGATAGTGCAGCACGACCGACGGTCTGCTCGGTGAAGGTCATGAGCAGCTTGTCGATCGATCCCTCGGGGCCGTGCTTTATGCCGCCGAGACGATCCGAAAGACGGCGGCTCACATGACACTGGAGCATGTGCGCTTCGACCATCGCCCACGCGAGGGATCGCAGCTGTTCAGCGGCGAAAAGTGACGGGTCACGTTTCACGATCCGCACGAGATCGTCGACGGTCTTCTTGTATCGGCTCGAGTAACCGAGCTCGTGAGGTTCGCGCTCGTGGCTCACGACTGTCATGGCTAACCGCCAACCGGAGCCGAGTGGGCCGATCATGTTCTCGACAGAAACCCTGGCGCCGTCGAAGGTGACCTCGCCGAACTCACGGGTGATGCCGTTGATCATCTTGAGAGGCCGCTGCTCGATCTGAGGCTGACCCATCGGCACGGCAAACACGGTCAGTCCCTTGTGCTTGGGCACGTCAGGATCGGTGCGTGCGAGCAGGAAACACCATTCGGCCAAGTCGGAGTAGCTCGTCCAGACTTTGCGGCCGGTGATCACATACTCGTCGCCTTCCAGCACGGCGCGCGTCCGGAGTGCCGCCAGGTCCGATCCCGCGTCGGGCTCGCTGAATCCTTGGCACCAGCGGTCAGAACCGTTGATGATCCCGGGAAGAAAACGCTTCTTCGTCTCCTCCGACGCGTGCTTGAGTATGCCCTGCACCAAATATCCCACACTCGGTCTGGGTGGAGCTCCAGCATCGGCGAGCTCTTCGTCGACAATGACGTCGTAGACGCTCGACAGCCCATAACCTCCGTACTCCTCGGGCCAACTGAGGCCGAAGAAGCCGGCCTGATAAAGGGAACGGTGCCATGCGGGTTGTGCCTCCCAGTACTCGTCCGAGGTGGACGAGGCATCCAGATGCGGATTGTTGTCCGCCAGCCACGCCCGCAAGCGAAGCCTGAACTCCCGCTCTTCCGTTGAGTCAGCGAAGTCCATCGGAGTCTGCACTCTCTGCAAAGATTTCGGGCTTGTCCGGGCATATCCCGTGTTTCTCGGGGAAGATCCTGTACTTCTGCGAGGACGACCCGACCTTTTTCGGGTCGATCCCGTCTACCTCCGGGAATAGGTCTGCGTGCGCGAGGACTCTGTTCAGGCTGACACCTATCCCACCGAGGAGCGCCGTCGAGAGAAGGGCGCGGCGCAGGTACAAGTGAGCGAGGCAGTCCCATGTGTTCCCTATGCCACCGTGCACCTGAATTGCGGTTTCGCAGACGATTTGGGCTCCACGCGCTGCGTAAGCCTTTGCGGCTGCAGCGTGTCGCAACGCGCAGACGGGCTCGAGCTCGTCGACACCCCAGGCGGCGTAGAGCGTCGCGCTGCGCGAGCCCTCGAGATGTACCACCGCATCAGCGAGGAGGTGCTGAACCGCCTGGAAGGATCCGATCGCTTTTCCGAACTGCCTGCGCTGCTTCGCGTACCCGACGGTGAGATCGATGGCTCCCTGCATCGTGCCAACGAGGTCGGCACAGGCGATAACGAGACCGAGCGCCGTCCATCGGGTCAGGCCCTCCTCGGTGATCGGCTTCGACTGTCCGCGCAGCGCCGTGGGCGAGAGCGTCGAAAGCGGCGCCGTGGGCCGCGTGAGGTCGACGCCGCTCCCGCGCCCGGGCACCGCGACGGTTTGGAGATCCCAGACTCTCGTAGGTGAACACGCCGTGGACGGGTCTGCGCTGGAGGGGTCTGCGCTGGACGGGTCTGTGGCGCACCGCACGAGCACCAATGCTGTCGCGCCACCAAAGGCGTCGACGGCTACCGACGTGTCTACCTCCGTAGCGGGTGCAGAAAGATCGGGTAGCAGAGCGACGGTCTCGGGTGTCGTCGCGTCCGGCGCTCCAGCAAGTCGCCTCAGATCCGCTGCGAGAGTCGGGCCGACAAACGCCACGTCGCACCTTCCTCGTGCGAGCTGTTCCGCGACGATTGCGACTTCGACGGCCGAAGCCAAAGGCCCGCCCCCGTCGTCGGGCGTGCGCAGCTCCCGCCACCCAGACCGGGCAACGGCTGCCTCGAGTTTCTCCGCACGTTCGTGGTCGTCGAGCTGCCCGACCGTCGCAGGACCGAGGCGGTCTGCGACCTGGACGACGGAATTGCGCAGCTGGAGCTGCTCGGGAGAGAGGCGAACATCCATCAGCTGACGAACGGTACCGGAAATGTCGTTCTCATAGGGAACCGGCGAAGGAGTCTCATATTGAGATCGGCTTTTGCCCTATCCGCGCCTACTGTTCACCCATGGCCGAAACGTACGCCCAGACAGACCCAGAGGTGCGCCGGGAAATCGTAGAGGTGGTCCGCAGGTTCGTTGCGAAGGAAGTCCTCCCCGTGGCAGGTGACCTCGAGAGAACGGACACCTTTCCCGTCGACATCGTGGCCGAGATGAAGGCCCTCGGCCTGTTCGGCGTGACGATCCCCGATGCGTACGGCGGGCTCGGCCTCGACCTGCTCACCTATGTCGGAGTCATCGAAGAACTCTCTTACGGGTGGATGAGCCTCACCGGGATCGTCAATACCCACACGATGGCTGCGACATTGATCATGCAGCACGGGTCGGAAGAACAGAAAGACCGATGGCTGCCGTCCCTCGCATCCGGCGAGAGGCGCGGCGCGCTCTCTTTGTCGGAACCCGATGCGGGGAGCGACACCCGGAACATCTCCTGCCGAGCGACGCGCGACGGCGACGAGTACGTCATAAACGGCACGAAAGCCTGGGTGACGAACGGCGAACGCGCACGGATCGTGGCGCTCGCCGCACGAACCGAGGAGGGCATCTCGGCGCTGATCGTAGAAAAGGAGCCGGGGCCGGCGTTCGGCGGTATCACGGTCAGCAAACACGTGGGCAAGCTTGGTTACAAAGGAGTCGAGACGGTCGAGATGTCCTACGTGGACCATCGAATCCCAGCGGGAAACGTCATCGGGGAGCCAGGACGTGGCCTTCCGCAGATCCTCGGTGTGCTCGAGATCGGTCGCATCAACATCGCGTCGCGTGCCGTAGGTGTGGCACGCGCCGCCTTCGACGCGGCGATGACTTATGCACGCCAGCGAGTGACGATGGGAAAACCGATAGCCGAACACCAAGCCATAGCCTTGAAGCTTGCGGACATGGCAACGCGCCTCGAAGCGGCGAGACTTCTGACCAAAAATGCGGCTGAGCGCAAGGCCGCTGGATTGCGTTGTGACGTCGAGGCCGGCATGGCGAAGCTCTTCGCGAGCGAGACGGCCCTCGAGCTTTCGATGGATTCGATGCGAATTCATGGAGGCATGGGGTACACGAACGAGATGCCGGTCGAGCGTTACTACCGCGACGCTCCGCTGATGGTGATCGGCGAAGGGACGAACGAGATCCAGCGCCTGGTCATCGCCCGCGGGCTTCTCGCGCGCGCCGATTCCCGAGACTCAGCTCTTTGAGGACCTCCTCGGTGTGCTCGCCAAGTGCCGGTGCCCGGGCGATGGGTACGTTCTCCACACCCGAGAAGGCGACCGGCCCGTTCACAGAGCGCCACGGTGCTCCCGACTCGTCGGCGTTGATCTCGACGAACCCGTCAGTAGCGAGTAGCTGAGGATCTTCGACGACTTCGGCTGGGGTCTGCGCGGGTGCCCAGAACACACCTTCGCGGTCGAAGGCCTCAGCCCACTCGGCAAATGTGCGCTCGGAGATCACCTCGTCGAGGATTGCGATCACCTCCGCGCGGTGCTTCCGCACCGACCTGGCATCTGCAAAGCGCTCGTCGTCGAGCAAGTCTGCCCGCCCCAGGGCTCTGCACACCGACGGCAGGTGGCGCGCCGTTTCGAGACCCGTGAAGAAGAACCACTTTCCATCGGCGGTCCTGTAAGGGTTCATGAGCGGCGATTGGTTCGTCTGCCTGCGCTCCGGACCGGCCACCTTGCCCAGCGCCAATTGGATGCCCAGGTCCCAGCCGAGCACGTAGGTTCCGGTCCGCAGAAGCGAGACCTCGACGACGCGGCCCCGGCCCGTAAGGCGTTGCTCGAGCACCGCGGCGAGCAACCCGGAAAGCACCGCCAAAGCGGTGATGTGGTCCCCTACGCCACCCCGTGGGATGAGGGGACTCCCTTCGGAGTCCGCCATCTGCATCGACAGGCCCGAACGAGCCCAGAACGCTCCGATGTCGTAGCTCGGTCTGTTCCGATCCATTCCTCGAAGCCCGTAGCCGCTGACACTGCAGTAGACGAGGTGCGGATGGCGCTCAACAGTCTCGTACGCCTCGAGGCCGAAACCGTCGAGCGTATCGGGACGCAGGTTGCTCACGAAAACGTCGGCACCGGAGAGCAACTCTTCCAATCGCGAACGGTCCTCGGAAGACCGGACATTCAACACGACGCTGCGCTTGCCACGGTTGTCCAGCTCGAACGCAGCGTTCTGCACGCGTTCGATGCCGATCGAATTGAAGACCCCGCGCATGGGATCCCCATGGGGCGGTTCGACCTTTATGACATCCGCGCCCCAGTCCGCCAGCAAGGCCGTGGCAGCGGGACCCGCCACCCACACGCCCATCTCTATGACTCGTAGACCTGCGAGCGAGGAGAGGCCCGTCTGCTCGCTCGCGCCCTGCCTTTCGGTAGCGCCCGGCCTTTCACGGGCGCCTTCGTCGGTCACGCGCTCGCTCACGTCTGCCCCCGCGCCACCCGCTCACGCAACACGTCTTTCAATACCTTTCCTGTCGCGCTGAGAGGCAACTCGTCGACGAGGACAACGACGCGCGGCACCTTGTAATTCGCCATCTCGTTCCGTGACCACGCAATGATGTCCTCGTCGGTGGTGACACAGCCCGGCCGCAACACGATGAAGGCCATGCCGACCTCTCCCATTCGCCGGTCCGGTATCCCTATTACAGCCGCCTGCTGAACGTCGGGGTGGCGGATCAGCGCGTTCTCGATCTCGGCTGGGTACGCGTTGAAGCCTCCGACGATGTACATGTCCTTCAGCCGTCCGACGATTCGCAGCAGACCGGCGTCGGTGAACCGCCCTATGTCGCCGGTTGCCAGCCAACCATCGGATGAAAGCGCTTTCGCGCTCGCCTCGCGGTCGTCGAGATACCCGAGCATCACACTGCGGCCCCGTAAGAGGATCTCCCCGTCCTTTTCCTTCTCGATGTCGTTTCCGTCTCCGTCGACGATCCGTATCTCGAAGCTCGGGCGTGGACGGCCGACGGTCGTGGCGATCGTCGATGCGTCGTCATCGGGTGCGGTGGACGACGCGGTCCCCCCTTCGGTCAACCCGTAACCGGAGATGAGCACTTCGTACGGCAACTCGTCGAGGATGCGGCGGATGAGCGCCACCGGGATGTCGGCCGCGCCGATCGTGGCGACACGCAAGCTCGAGAGGTCGTAGTCATGGCGTCCGGGATGGTCGAGGATCGACTGGAACAATGTCGGCGCACCTGGGAAACACGTCACTTTTTCCTTGGAGATGCGTTCGAGCGCTCGGCCGACGTCGAAGGTGGGCTCCGGCAGCATGGTCGCGCCCACAGCGGTACAAGCGAGAATCCCTGCTTTCAAGCCGAACATGTGGAAGTAGGGGTTGGCCATGAGATATCTGTCGCCGGCGCGTAGCCCGGTCATCTCGGTCCAGTCGGTCGCGACGAACAATGTCCGGTCGTGCGTTTGAACCACACCTTTCGGCACCCCGGTTGTGCCGGAGGTGAAGAGGATGTCCGAAACGTC
>DASPVS010000507.1:0-3481 GCA_035622235.1 Acidimicrobiales bacterium
GACGGGCAGCGCAGCCACCTTCATCGTCGACTCAGACTCGATCGGTACTCATCAGTCACCCGGTGAGATCGCAGCCTGGAACGGCGGATCGTCCTTTGTCGTGGAGGACAGTCCGACTGGTGGGCCAGGTGGCAAGACCCCTGCGCATGCGGTGTTCAAAGGCTTGGCCGAAGCGATCTCGACCACTCGAGGTCCCGAACTGTTCGCGGCTGACGTCGCCAACGCCAAGATCGACATCTTCGACCGCAACTTCGCTCTCGTCAACGCACCGACGGAGTTCGTCGATCCGCAGATCCCAGCGGGTTTCACCCCTTTTAACATCCAGTTTTTAGGCGGGAAGCTTTACGTCACCTACGCGAAGCAGAACAGTGCAAAGAACAATGCAGTGCCAGTCTTGGGCAAGGGGTTCGTCGATGTCTACAGCGTCAATGGAAAGTTGTTGAAGCACATTACAAGCGGTGGTCCGCTGGACGAAGCTTGGGGCCTTGCTATCGCGCCCCAGGACTTTGGACCATTTGCGGGGATGCTCCTCGTAGGAAACCTCGGCAACGGCTGGATCAACGCGTTTAATCCGACAACGGGTGCTTTTCTCGGAACCCTTGATGACACAGCGGGCAATCCCATCGCCATCAACGGCCTGTGGGGGCTTCGGGTGGGAAATACGGCGTTCGGGGGTACTAAGTCCTTGGTGTTCAGCGCAGGACCGAATGCGTATACCAAGGGTCTCGTCGGCGTACTGAATCCCGCCTCGTGACTTAGTCCGATCCCCGCCCACTGAGGGCGGACCGTGTAGGTGCCGAAATGTCATCCGTGCCCTTTGAGCAGGCACGTTATCGAGACATTCAGGTGACGGTCTGTCGGCCAATCCGCCGAAGGCCATCCGTCCCTTGCCAACGTAGAGGGATCTGATTTTTCGCGCCATGTATCGCGGCTATCACCCGAGGTCCAGTGCAAGGTCGGACGACGTTCCGTATCTATCACCCTCCTGTGAAAATGAGCTCGGCTCGATGTTGGCGTCAGTGTCTGGTAAGCCAGCAGGATGGCTGAGGAGCGCGGCCGGTTATTTGCGCAGGCCCGCCAAGTAACCACCAGGCTGAGCGATCCCCTGTGGTTTGAGCTTTTCCGAGCGGGGAGCCGAGGGTCCTGGCCCTGCGGCATTGCCGATTTGGTCGGCGGTAGGCGACGTGAACTTTGGCAACGGTGACATCGTGGGGGACGCGAAGCCGCTGCGCTCGGTGTCTGCCCGCCTCGAACCCAGGACTTCGTCGTTCGGACCCCCGAGGATCACGCTTCGGCGGACCATCGCCGCATGGACGCTTCGGAGTCCGGCAGGTTCCAACGTAGAGCGCGCTGCGGTCGAAGGACATAGAGCACGTCAAAGGCAGGGTCGGACGAAGGTAGAAAGGGGCGCTCGGCGGGGTGGTCGTACTTAGCCCCGAATGCATCGACGATCTCGGGGAAATCCTGGGGATGGCCGAGGTCGCTGAGCACGCCATGAACGATGATGACATCGGCTCCACTTTCAAGGTGGACGAGCACACGGGAATCTCTCTCGACGTTCCTGGCCTTCAACGTCGATCGCATGCTGTAGATGTAGAGCCGTTCATCGACGATCACGCCCCAGACAGGGCTGGCATCCGGCGCGCCCGAGCGGTTTGTCGTGTGAAGCCAGTAAATCGGCGAGGCCTTCAGCAGTTGCCCGACTTCGTTCCACGTCAGCAGACCCGACATGGTCAAATCCTGTCTGACTCTCACAGAGCCGACCAGCGCGACCGATCGGGTAGTGCCGCTTACGCGCGCGCCAGGTCGATCAAAGGCTCGACCTGATTCGATATCGCTCGGCCGCGTCTAGGCCGGTGGGGTCTCCATCGAGTCATTTCGTTACCGCGTTCTTGGCCGGATCGGGTTAACGGCGGCGATATCGCGTAGTTTCGGGGACAGTGCCGTAGCGAAGCAACCGCCGCGACTTGGGACTTCTCGCGCTCCAGGCCACTTCAATATCAAACGGACATTTCCGGTCGGACAAAGGCCGGTTCGCGCATCCGCTAGGGCTTTCTACCTAGAAGTGCAGAAGAAACGCGGTGCCTAAGTATGGGGCCCACCCGGCGAAGAGGCCTTTGAGCGGAAGCGCTCGCAGGTGGAAGTATGCAGGGAATGCAAAGGCCCTGGTCGCAGCTTTACGAGCGCATCGGTTCCCGGTATGGCGCGATCCGGCAACCCGATCACCGCCTGCGAACAAGAATTGTTCGCGCACTCGACGATGCCCAACCGGTGCTCAACGTCGGCGCTGGAACTGGTAACTACGAGCCCACCGATCGACCTGTAGTGGCTCTCGAACCCTCTGAGACCATGACCCGTCAACGTCGCCCAGGTTCGGCGCCGGTGGTGCGCGGCGTGGCCGAGGGGCTTCCCTTCGCCGATCGTACCTTTGGCGCCGCTCTCGCCACGTTCACCGTGCATCACTGGAGCGACGTGCGAGCGGGGCTGTGCGAGCTCCGCAGGGTCTCTCATCGCCAGGTCCTTCTCGTCCACGATCGAGACCTTTGTGACTACTACTGGATCACCGAGTACTTCCCCGAGATCCTCGCCGTCCCTTCCGAGCAGCATCCCGCCGTAGACGAACTGTGCCGATCGCTTGATGTCGTCCGCATCGAGACGCTCCCGATCCCCGCTGACTGTTCAGATAGCTTCTGCTCGGCGTTCTGGGCCCGCCCGGAGGCCTTACTCGACCCAGCCCTGCGAGCCGGAAGCTCCTCGCTGTCGCAACTAGACGGGGCGGTTGCCGAGGCCAACGCTGAGCGCCTGCGGACTGACCTGGCCTCGGGGGACTGGGACTCCCGCTACGGGTTTCTCCGAAGCCTGCCTGAGTTCGACATGGGATACCGCTTGCTGATCGCTGGCGAATAGCCCGCGTCGGCGAGGTTGATGCTAATCGCGCGTGTTTGGCCAACTCATCGTGTAACGAAACTCGTCTCAGACACTCGAGCCACCAACCCCGACCGCAACTGTCGGTGTGCAAACTGGTCCCAACCGGATCCCGTCAGCACTAACCGCACGAGATCGCCCAACGGTGTCATTTCCGACCGGGTCGGCCCCCAGACCAGGTGCGCGAGTTCGGCACGTTGAGGGTGCCCTGATTGGGCTTCGGTACGCGCAAAACTCATGTGACAGTTTCGCGAACGAAGAGCTAAGGGGATGAAACCGGCAGAAATAGGTAGTCGTAGTCGACTACTGATGACCGACCGTACGCCTCGGGTTACCTTAAAGGAGCTCTCTAGAGTGCAAAGGGCGGTGTGGTGCCAGGCGACCTCTGCAGCCACAAAGAGAGACGAGCTGTGGCCGACATGTAGTTTGGCAATGCAACGGGAATGCTGCTCAGCGTCGTAGGGTGAGTTTGTATCGGAGGTGGGTAAGTGGTGCGGCGATCCATGATGACCATTTCGGCATCGGCTCTAATGCTCGGTCTCCTCGTAACTGGGGC
>DASPVS010000508.1:0-10626 GCA_035622235.1 Acidimicrobiales bacterium
AAAAAGCCACTCTTGATCGTGGCGGTGCGCATCGAGACCGTTGGCGCCGAGTATCGCGAGTTGTTCGTGGGCCTCGGCTCTCAGCTCTAACTCGGCCAGGATCACAGAAAGACCGGCTCGCCACGCAGGCACTTGTGGATATTGTGTTACGAAGTTCCTCCCGGCATCGAGCACCTCGGCGGCGCGTCCCTGTTCGATTCGCAGCGTGCAAAGCTGGCCCGCAAATCCCTGGATCGCATATCCGAAAACCTCCGGCGCAAGATTCATGCCTTCGCCGATCAGTCGCTCTGTCTCGTCGAACGCACCGCGCGCCAGTGCACGTCCCCCGAGAATCGCCAGCGCCCAGATTCGGTGATGCGGGCTTCGATGGCCGTCGGTCATCTCGGCATACCGCGTGACGTCGTCATCCAGCTGTGCGGTCAGCCCGAGCTCGAGTTGGGACACGATGCTCCAGCCCTGGCCGGCCATCGCAAGCTCAACGTCTCCAGTGTGAGCGGCAAGTTCCCGCAGCTCGAGGGACGCTCGCAATCTTTCGTGAGCGTTAGCCGGGTGCCATAGAGCTCTCAGCCGACCGTTCAAGGCATCTGCGAGCGCGTGATCGTCTCCGATCCGCCGAGCCATTGTCACCGCTTCCTCGGCAATGGCGGTGCGCAACTCGGCATCCGGGCTGAAGTAGAGCTCCTCGGCGAGGCGCGCCAACAAGCGCACGCGGCCCGGAGTCCTCTCTCCCTGGCTGGCAAGGGCCTCGCGCACCAGCTCGATGAGCCAGTCGGAGACCGTCCCGTATTCCGTCCACATGTGCCGCATCGACGTCCCGCTGATCGCGAGTGCGAGCGCCGTGAGCCGCTCCGCATCGCCGAGGTGTTGGTAGACCTTGGCGACCTCTTCAAAATCTGCCTTGGCGTGCACTCGCTCGCCCGACGCGAACGATGCTCTTGCCCGCGCGAACTGCACGTCAGCGCGAGTCGCGTCTTCGACGTTCACTTGACCACTGTCGATGAGCTCGAGCGCCATGTCGAAGTGGAGGTACGCGTCTTCGTAGGCAAGGGACGAGAGTGAGTGCTCGCCGGCTCGTCTCGAGTAGAGGAGCGTCTTCTCGGCAGCCTCGCGAGAAAATGAAGCAGCAAAGTGACGGGCAAGTTGAGCGGCGCGCTCAGGTCGCGAGTACTCGGGGTCGCGTTCAAACGCAACGGCTACCTGCCAATGAATGAGGCTGCGCCGTGCACGTCCAACTCCTTGATAAATCACGTCACGAATCAGAGCGTGAGCGAAGGAATACTCTGTCGCTCCCACGGGGACGGCGATTCCCGCGGAATCGATCTCATCAAGCACGCGCGCGAACAGTGACGGCGGTAACCTGCCGACTTCTTCGACGAGCCGTGGGTCGAATTCGAAGCCCACGACAGCGGCCACTTCCAGGAGCTCTCTCGCCGTGGGGTCGAGATGGGCGATGCGCCGGTCGATGACACCACGCACCGTGTCCGGGAGGTCGAGCTCGTTGAGCCTTTCGAGATCACCTTCGCAGGTCTCGTCGAGTTGTCGTAACAGCGCGGCGACGAAAAACGGGTTACCGCCGGTCCGGGCTTGGAGGACCGAACCAGTCTCGACCGATCCCTTTCCAGGAAGGAGGTCCGCCACCAGGGACGCGATATCGGCTGGTCCGAGGCCTACGAGGTCGCATAGCGAGGCTCGCTCGTCACTTATCAGCTCGCCCAGCGTCGTGTGGAACATTGCGGCCGTTGACGGCTCGGTCGTACGCACCGTCGCAAGTACGAGAACGCACACCTGGGGGGTGGTGCGTAAGAAGTGCGCCAGAAGAGCCAGCGTCGACCGATCCACCCACTGCATGTCGTCGAGCACGAGAAGCACGGGGACGTCTGAAGCGGCGCGTTCGAGCAGCTCCGTTACGAGCTGGAACATACGTTGGCGCTCGATGTCAGGATCGTTGTGGAGGGCGCGATCGTTGGCTACACCGAACAGATGCCACAACGGCGTAGCAGTCGGTACCGTTTCCACGAGAGGTGCCAACGCGCTTGCGAGAGCTTCGAAGGGGGCGCTCGCATCCTCCGTGCAGCAGCCCCACAAAACGGTGCCGCCACCGCGATGGCACCGTTCAGCGAACTCGGCGGCGATGCGCGTCTTGCCGATGCCCGGCTCGCCTTGCACGATCGCGAGCCGCGGCTCTCCACGACACGCTGCATGCCACTGTCCACTCAGCCAGGTCAGCTCTTCTGTTCGGCCAACGAATCGCGGAGCGGCCACACTTGCTTGCATCGGGAGGGCGTGCGTCCGCCTCGTCGCGCCAAGAGCCACGGGCTCGAGGTTCGCTGCGTGCTCCAAGATCAACTGCTCCAGACGTTGCAGTTCGGGGCTTGGATCGAGCCCGAGCTCTTCACGCAACGCCAGGCGTAGCGTTCGGTAGGCAGCCAGCGCGTCACCCTGACGGCCGGCTCGGTAGAGCGCAACCATCAGATCGCCCACCGGCTGTTCGCGAAGCGGGTGCGCGCTAACGAGTGGTTGAAGCGTCGCGATTGTTTCGGCGATCCGGCCACATGCGAGAGAAGCGGCCGCGAACTCTTGGAGTGCATCGATCCGAAGCTCGTCGAGTCGAGTCGCGTCGACTTGCGCGAAAGGCTCCGCTGCGAATTCGATCAGAGCCGGCCCACGCCAAATCCCAAGTGCTTGTCGCAGCACTTCGCGTGCCACGGCGTGGCGTTCTAGTGTGACCGCCCGTCGGGCCTCGCTCAGCAAGTACTCGAAGCGGGCGGAATCAAGCGCTTCAGCGTCGACCTCGAGCAGATATCCGGCGGAGATCGTCTTCAGCGGACAGTATTCGCCGCCGTCGGGCTGGGGGGCCCGTAGCACCCGGCGAAGCCTCACGATGTGGGTCTGGAGCGTGTTCGCAGCGGTCCGGGGCGGGTTTCCCTGCCACAGCAATTCGAAGATGCGATCAGGGGTGACTACGCGGTTTGCCTGAAGGACCAGCAGGGCAAGAAGGGCGCGCTGACGAGGGCCGCGGACCTCGAGCGGTGTCGAATCACTGATCACAGTGAGGGTTCCGAGTATCCCGAACTCCGTCGCCACGCCTCCTTCCGCCCTGCGTGGGACTGCCAGATACGAAATGTCAGCGTACTTCAAGCGTCCCGTCAGCGACGAGGCGGACAATCAGCGGGACAACGACGAGGAGGAGACATGTCAGCAAGCACGAACACGAGGAAGGTGGTGGGGGGCCGCTTTGCGGTTGCGGTGCTAGCAGCGCTTTCCACCGCCGTCGTAATAGGTGGGATCGGCTACGCCTCGATCCCGGACAGCAGCGGGGTTGTCCACGGCTGCTACAAGACCAGCGGCACCAATCACAAGCTGTCGGTGATCAACAGTGCTGTGACGCCCAACTGCCCGTCCGGCTACACGAGCTTGGACTGGAACGCGAACGGATCCAACGGTTACAGCGCACAGACATCTGAGACTCACCTCAACGACACTTACACGCAGGTCGACAGTCTGACTCTGCCGGCCGGGAACTATCTGATCAACGCCGATGCATGGTTGGAGAACATCAGTCCGAGCAACAGTTCGTCTTTGGGTGATTGCGAGCTCACTTTTGGGACGGCGACAGACGAGGTCGAGGCCGGATTGCTCGGGCCTTCGAACGCTCCGCTCAACAGTCAGACCGTGAGCGCCACTGTTGCCGGGACGGTAGCCGGCTCGACCAGCGCCACGCTCTCCTGTGAGGCAATCGGCAACACGGGTGAGACCTATGCCGAGACCGCCAGCATGACGGCCGCCGAAGTAGGAAGTCTGGGCTCGTAGCGGTAACCAACCCTCCGTCCATCCGGGGGAAATCGAGGGGTAACGGAGGACCGCCCGGCGCTGCGCAAGGGATCTCGGATCTTGCCCTTAGCGCAGCGTCGGTTGCGGTGACGTTTCCTTGGGCGGGAACGCCGGTCCACTGGTCGGCAGGTACCTCGAGCCTGAGCACCTCCGCCGGTGAGTTCGCCTCGCCAGCGACGTCAAAGTATCGATGTCAGTGCTCGTCTGCCTCGCGCAACTGTTCATCGTCCGTAGCGACGGCTCGCGCGTGGTGGTGTGGCTTTTGGGCGCTCCAAATCCCGATCTCTCCGTCGTCGATGTGATTGCGCGTCTGCAACTCGAGGTCCAACGAGACGGAGGCCATATGCAATTGGGAGAAGTCTCGGCGAGCTTGACGGAATTGCTCGAACTGACCGGACTAGGCCGGCAGTTGGGATGGCAGATCGAAGGCGGGAAAAAGATCCTCGACATCGAGAAAGGAATGGATGGCTGAGATCCGATCTCCTGAAATCTCGAGTACCTGAAGAGCCCAGGGGCGGTGTCCACCCCCGCGGGCCTGCCTGTACTGGGCGAACGCGGGACCCCCGTTCGCCCTCGTCGCGATCAGGCGCGAGCCGCGACAGTCGTGTCCGACACCGAGCATCCACCTACCGATGTCGTCGGCTCCCTGCAGCCACATCGCGTAAGGCGGCATCGATTGAATCGCATCCTCCTGCAAGAGGCAGACGAGCTCCTCGATGTCGTAGCGCTCGAATGCGTCCACGTACTTCAACAAGAGCTCGCTCTGGTCCGAGTCGAGGGCCGCTGCGTGTGATTCGAGGTCGAGTCCTTTGAGCGTCGCTCTGGCGCGTTGAAGAGCACTGTTCACCGCTGGAACGGTCGTGTCGAGGAGGTCTGCAACTTCCACCGCTTGCCAGCGCAGAACCTCGCACAGTATGAGGACTGCGCGCTGACGCGCAGGCAGATGCTGGAGCGCGGCTACGAACGCAAGGCGGATGGTGTCACGCTCAGCGGACAATTCTGCAGGGTCGGCTTCCAGGGGCAGGACCCGCTGATCTGCGATCGGGGAGACCCAAGCATCGTCGGGTAGCACCCCTTCGAGAGAGGCCTCGATCGGAGGTCTCGAGGGCCCGAGCTCCATCGGCCTTGCCCTACGCTTGCGACCGCGAAGGTGATCCAGGCAAACATTCGTGGCGATCCGGTACAACCACGACTTCAGGCTCGACCGTCCCTCGAATTGGTCGCTCGCCCGCCAGGCTCTCACGATCGTCTCCTGCACCGCATCGTCGGCGTCGAAGCTCGAGCCGAGCATCCGGTAGCAGTATGCGGTGAGCTCTCTACGGTGGCTCTCGATCTGCTCTGAATCCTGAACCTCGGGCGTTACGGTCATCGTCTCGCAGACTATGGGGGTTTCCAGCATCTGTATAGACACGCAAGCAGGACTCCTGGGAAGCCCGAAAATCATCGATCCTGTCGACAGACCCTTGGCCTGGTGATTTGTGAGCCTTCCATCAGGGATTCTCTGCGCTGACGCCACCCCCGCCGTCGCGGGTAGGTGGTGATGAGTTTCAGCCGAAGAGTTTCAGTTTCCCGTGCTTCGGTCTGAAGGTGAAAGACTCTCGTTCGTGCCGCTGGACAGCTCGTTGGAGGAGCAGATACGCGACGCCTTCGTGAATCACGACTTGAGCGCGTTCGAGTCCCTGTTGGCCGACAATGTTCGCTGGGGCGACGATGACAACCCTCGTCGCTGCAGGGGACCATCAGAAGTCATGGCCAACTTCTCGCGCATGATGTCTGCGGGTGTCGATGCAGATATCACCGAGCTTTCCTCGGGCACTCGCGGCATCCTCTGTGGGCTCCGGGTCCGTTGGCCAGAAGGTATGGAGAGGCGGGGAGACGTGGATCTCTACCAGGTATACCGGATCGTCGACGGTCGTATCACCGAGATCCAGCGGTTCAACGACATCGAATCGGCCAGGGAGTCGGCGGGGATCTGAGCGAGACCCGAAACAACTCGAAGCAAACGGCCAGCAGCAAGCGACTGGCCTTACCCAAACGGCCTGAAAGCTAGCGGCCTGACAACTACCGGCCGAAGCGAGCGGCCTCCTCGGATCCTCCGGTTGTGTCACCCGCGCTGTAGGAGTGTGCGCCGGCACCGGCCAGATGCCCGCCGTCGACAATTAGGTATTCCTCGCGGATAGGCCGTTTGTCGAACCAGGACTCGAGGATTTCGCGAACGCCGGCTGCGTATCGTGCCTGCGCTGAGAGCGAAGAGCCCGAAATGTGCGGGGTCATGCCGTGGTTCGGCATGATGCGCCAAGGGTGATCGCTCGGTGGCGGTTGTGGGAACCAGACGTCACCGGCGTAGCCGGCTAGTTGGCCGGAATCGAGCGCGCGTACAACCGCATCGCGATCGCAGATCTTTCCCCGCGCAGTGTTGACCAGGTACGCACCCCGCTTCATCTGGCTGATGAGCTTGTCGTCGAACAGACCCTCAGTCTTCGGGTGCAACGGAGCATTGACGGTGACTACGTCGCAGTCGGGCACCAAAGCGGCGGCGTCCTCTCGGAATTCGAGGCCCAGTTCCTTTTCGACGCTCTCAGGAAGCTGGTGTGGGTCGGTGTACGCGAGGCTCACGCTGAAAGGTTTCAGGCGGCGAAGCACGGCCGTTCCGATCCGACCGGCGCCGACCGTTCCCACTCGCATCCCCTCGATGTCGTAAGAGCGGGCGACACAATCGGCGATGTTCCAACCTCCCTCTACGACCACTTGGTACGAGGGGATGTAGTTTCGCACGAGCGCCAGGATCATCATCACCACGTGCTCGGCGACGCTGATGCTGTTGCAGTACGTGACTTCCGCGACCGTTATGCCACGATCGATTGCAGCTTGGAGGTCCACGTGGTCCGAACCGATCCCTGCCGTCACCGCGAGCTTGAGGTTCGGTGCGCGCGAGATGCGTTCTGCCGTCAGGTAAGCCGGCCAGAACGGCTGTGAGATGACGACCTCCGCGTCGGGCAGTTCACGCTCGAACACGGAGTCGGCTCCGTCCTTGTCGGAGGTGACGATGAAGGTGTGCCCCTGTGATTCGAGGTACTTTCGCAATCCGAGCTCGCCGGACACACTCCCGAGCAGAGTTCCAGGGACGAAATCGACAGCGCTCGGTGTCGGGAGAGACTGACCGTCGGGATAGCCGCTGAGTTTGGGAAGTCCGTGTCGAGCGTACGCCTCGGGGTAGCCGTCGACGGGATCGTCGTAGAGCACACACAGAACTTTGGCCATGTTCTTCTCCTGTCGCTCGCGTCAGATTCGTTCAGCCGATTTGCACGACCGATCGGAGTACCTCTCCGCGTTCCATGCGGTGAAAAGCATCCTCCACGCCCGTGAGTCGGATGGTCTCTGAGACGAACCCGTCGAGGTCCAGCCGGCCCTGGAGATAGAGGTCCACCAGAGTCGGGAAGTCGCGTTCAGGAAGACAATCGCCGTACCAACTCGGCTTCAGTCGCCCGCCCCGCCCGAAGAACTCGATCATCGGCAAGTCGATCCGCATTTCGGGCGTCGGTACTCCGACTTGCACCAGCGTGCCCGCCAGATCGCGTGCGTAGAACGCCTGCTCCATGACATCTGCGTCTCCGACCGCCTCGATGCAGACGTCCGCTCCGTTGCCGTCTGTCAATTCGCGGATTCGCTCGACAGGATCGGTCACACTCGAATCGATCGTGTCAGTGGCCCCGAAAGAACTCGCCAGCTCCAACTTCTTCGGATCGATGTCTACTCCGATTATTCTGCGCGCACCCGCGAGCACCGATCCGGCGATTGCGGCACAACCGACACCGCCACAGCCAAACACAGCGACGCTGTCGTCGCGTCCGACCTCACCGGTGAACATCGCCGCTCCGAGCCCCGCCATGATGCCGCAGCCGAGTAAGCCGACCGCTTCTGGACGCGCTCTTGCGTCGACCTTGGTGCACTGTCCTGCTGCAACGAGGGTCTTCTCGGCGAAGGCGCCGATGCCGAGTGCGGGCGAGAGCTTCGTACCGTCCGAAAGAGTCATTGGCTGATTCGCGTTGTGTGTTGCGAAGCAGTACCACGGGCGCCCGCGTTTGCACGCCCGACACTCCCCGCAAACGGCGCGCCAGTTGAGGACGACGAAGTCCCCGGCGGAAACCGAGCTGACCCCGTCGCCGACTGTTTCCACCACACCCGCCGCTTCGTGCCCGAGAAGGAACGGAAACTCGTCGTTGATGCCGCCTTCTCTGTAGTGAAGATCAGTGTGACAGACGCCGCAAGCCTTTACTTGAACGAGGGCCTCGCCGGGGCCGGGATCCGGGACCAAAACTGTATCGACGGATACCGGTGCTCCTTTGGACTTCGCTACAACGCCCTGCACCTCGTGGACCACGGTCGTCCTCCTCCGCGCTTGGACGGTAGTTTGCCCGATGATTCCCAGGCTATGACGAAGTCTTCATTCTGTTCCGATCCGTTTCGGCCTGCTCGATCGTTTCGCGTTGGTCCCGAGCGGACAGGAACTCTTGATCAACGTCGACCACAGCGCCGGAGAGGACTTCCGTGTGGTGCAGTTGACACCGCCGGGCTTGGTGCAGGAGGTGAGCCGGTTGTCGCCAGCCAGTTCATGAGCCGGGACCGCTCCTGAGTAGTCGCGAACCCCCGTCAGGGACTGGTTAGGAGTTGCCGCCTTGCTTGTCGGCTTGCTTGTCGGTTTGCTTGTCGGTTTGCTTGTCGGCGGACGAAAAGTGCGTGGTCGGCCGCTCGAGGAGCTTCCCGTCGACGACGAGGTCGACCTTCTCGTTGTAGAAGGCGATCATCCCGGCTATCGGTTGGAGTTGGACGGTCGGAAAGTCGTATGTCCACGCCACGTCCGGGTGTACCTCCTCTCCGATGCGGGCCGACCAGTACCCGCTGGTCATTCCTTTGTACGGGCAGGAGGTGACGGTCGTCGTGGGGACCAGGTGTGAGAAATCGATCTCCAGAGGGTTTAAGTAGTAACGGGTCGGCAGTCCCGTCTCGAAGACCATCACGGGCGAGGAAGATTCGGCCAGGACGACGCCTTCGAGCTCGACTCGGACGGTGCGAGTCGAGCGCAGCGCATCGACACGCACGTAGGGGTTTCGAGGATGGACGAAGATCCGTTCGTCCTCCTCGTACCATGCGTCGAGGGCACTCCATTCGAAGCGCACCGTATCCTTGAGCGCATCGATCGAGGAGGTGCGCAGCACCTTGGCTGCGTGTTTACGTTTTTCTCCACCGGCGTGGAGCGAATAGAGCTCGACTTCACCTCGGGGGCTGTGCTGCTTGACCTCCTCCGAGACGAGCACTCCGTCATGAATGTCGTCCACTGGGATATAGAACTGCGGGTAGAACGCGTGTTCCCACACGTAGTGCGCGCGGGTCGTATCGAAGACGATCTCTTCCCCGAGCATCCCCCGGACTCGCCGCGGAACCGGCTCCACAAGGTTGGCTCGTGTGATGTTCGATGGGTAATCACTCATTGGGCGGCTCCTTCCCCCGGAGACAAGGCATGCAAAATCGTCGAGAACAGCGCTCGCATCGGACGGGACCTCGATGGTGAACAGCACAGCTTCTTGTTCGATCTCGAATTTGAAAGAGAAGAAAGCACAACAGCGCTTCTCGAGTCGAGCAAGACGCACGAGTTGTTCCGTTGAGCTTGGATCCGCTGTCAGTGTCAAGACGAGGCGTTCGGGGGAGGGGCGTTCTGCCTGCGTTACGGAGGTCGAAAGCGCGGAGCGCCAGTCTTCGACACGTTGGCCCGCCTCTTCCTGCCCCAAGGTGCACGCGACCCGGACCTTCACGTCCCCAATTTATTGGGAACGGCCCTGTCGGTTGTCCGGTTTGCACTGATTTCCACTGGATTACAACCGGAACCTGGGAAAAGGCTCGAAGCTGTCGCGGTTCAGCCGGGTGCCTGTCTGCGCCCCGTCGGGACACCGGCTTCAACGTCGCTAAGAAGGCAAGTAGGAACCAACCCGGTGGAGCGTTCCGTCAGGGTCTACGTAGGCGAATTCCCGAATGCGGTAAGGAGTGTCGCTCGGCCGTCCGAGTCGTCCGTCCACACCCGACTGGGCCCACTCCTCATGGACAGCGTCGGCGTCGGAGACATAGAAGTAGATGACGGCAGCAGATCTTGTCGGATCGTGGTTCTCCCACTCCGACAGGTGAAGTGAGACGGCACCTCGGTTAGCGAACCCGTAACGTTCACCGCTCTCGTAGGCAAAAGCCTCGAAACCGAGGCGACGGTAACGGGCGAGCGCTGCGTCGAGGTCGCGAACGGGTATGACAGGAGCTACTTCGTCGAAGTAGGCCCCGTCGTCCACGTGCTTACGTTTCCCCCGCAACCTCGTTACCCGCCGTCGACGCCTTGAAGGCACGGTACGCCTGCCGCCCACCGGGTGAAGTCCCCTTCAGGAGCGCCAGGGTCAGGAAGGTCAAGCCGAGGACGAGGTTCACCCACTTGGGGCTCTGGTCTCGTCTTCTCAGAAACGAGGAAATCGCCAAGAAGACGAGCGTGACCGCCCAACCTTCGATCGATGCAGGGCCGAGTCCCCATCCCACCCGGTGGGGCCCGAACCAAGCTTTTCGCCCGACGATCGGTGTAGTTCTCATTCACCCATCATCGCACTTATTGACAGACCATCAATCAGGAATTATCCACCCTGCAAGCCGGTGTAGCGCCCGGCATGCGGTGTCGGTACCGAACTACCAGCTTGTAAACGCCTGCCGCGATCGTGTCGAAAGGCGGCGTCAACAGAATCGTCCCGACCGCTCTTCGGGCCGGCG
>DASPVS010000509.1:0-4336 GCA_035622235.1 Acidimicrobiales bacterium
GGCCTCGTCGATGAGGTCGCGGTGGGTGGCGGCGTCGATCTCCCTGCCGACCACCTGGCGCGCGACCGAGATGACGAGTGCTCCGACCTGTGCGCTCACCTCGTCCACGGCGCGCTGGCGCTCGAGGGCAATGTCGGCACGCGCGCTCGCCACGAGCCGGTCGTACTCTCGCTGGCCCTTCTCTTCTGCTTCGACGCGCAAGCGATCCGCAGTCGCGTTCGCCTGAGCCACGATTTCGCGTGCGTTCTCGCGCGCTTCGCTCAAGATGGCCTGGCGCTCGGCGCGAGTCTCGTCGGCCTCTGTGCGCGCGGCCTCGGCTGCTTCTAGGGAGTCCTGAATCTGCTTCTGGCGCTCCGCGAGGGCTCTGTTGACCGGCGGCAGGACATAGCGCCATATGACGAACAGCACGATGAGAAACGCGATGATCTCGACGATCAGCGTACCGTTCGGTACCAGGAAATTACTGGCGATCATTTCTCGTACGACCTTCTTCTAAGCCTTTGTACATTTTGAGCCTTTGTACTTTTGAGCCTTCTTGGACCTTCTAACCCCTTTGTGCCTTCTAAGCCTTTTTGTACAAGGAGAAAACGAACAACGCAGTGAACGCGAGGTTGATGAAGTACATGGCCTCCACCAAACCGACCGTGAGGAAGAAGATCGTGAAGAGACGGCTCTGCGACTCTGGCTGGCGGGCTACTCCGGCGATCGTCTGGCTACCTGCGAGGCCGTCGCCGACCGCAGCTCCGATCGCTCCTCCTCCCATGAGCAGCCCGCCGCCCACCATGGCGCCGGCGAGAGAGATCGCCTGGTCCAGCTGCTTGTCTGACATCGGTTATTGCTCCTTTTGGTTCTGGTTTGTAGGGAAACTCATGTCAGTGCGCCTCGCTCATCGCAGTGTCGAAGTAAAGGACCGTGAGGAGGGCGAATATGAACGCCTGGATCGCTCCGATGAAGAGGTCGAAGAGCTTCCATATCGGGTTCAGGATGAGTATGGCGACGTAGCCGATGTGGAACGAGCCGATGGTCCAGACTCCGAGCGCCGCAATGAGCGCGAGCATCAGACCGCCGGACAGCAAATTGCCGAAGAGTCGAAGAGCGAGCGTGACCGGCTTCGAGATCTCTTCGACGAGGTTGATGAAGATGTTGAGGGGAAAGAGAAACTTCGGGAACGGCTGAGATGCGTAATGAGCCAGATACCCGCCGAGCCCCCGCACCCGGATCGACGCGATGTGGACTGGGATTATGACGATCAGCGCGAGTGCGACCGTGAAGTTGATGTCGGCGCTCGCAGGGGCGATCCACTCGATCGTGGACCCGGTCCCTAGCACGGAGAACCAGTTGACGATGAGGATGAAGAAGAAGAGCACCACCGCGAGCGGAATAACGGCCTGGCCTCGTGGCCCGATCGACCCTTCCACCTGCCGGGTGACGGCGGAGACCACCATCTCCCAGATGAGCTGCATCCTCCCCGGCACCCCGCTCGTCGCCTTCGAGCGCACGTACAGGCCGACGCCGATAACGATCGCCCCTGCTACGACGGTCGCCCAGATCGTGTCCAGGTTCAGGGTCAACCCGAGGAACTGAACCTGCTCGTGGGTGCCTACCTCTATCTCAGCTGCCAGAAGGGGTGCTGCGGCGGGTAGCCCGATCACTTACCCTCGTCCCCCACTCCCGGAGCACCGGGAGCCTGCGCCCAGTCGCTGTCTCGCAACATGAACACCGTCACGTTTGCGAGCAAAGCGAACTGGAACAGCGCGAGGCCGACGAGCGCTCCGAAACCCACCTGCTGGTTCAGGAACACGAGCGCGAACACGACGATGGTTATCGCCGCGAGCCTGAACAGAGTGTTGAAGACGAGTGGCCGGCGCTTGTCCGGGCGCTCGGAAGCCGTCGCCTTCGCCGTGGCCTTCGCGATGAGACGGAAGTTGGCGAGCGCCATCACAAGGCCAACGACAACGCCGAGTCCGACGAGCGGGTGTCCGAGCACGATCGACACCGCGAGCGCGACCACGGCGAGGCCGAGCGCGACCAGAGACGTGCGCCGAGCGACGGCGGAAATCTGTGGGAGTGAGAAGTGCGAGAAGACGTTGACCATCACGCTTCCTCGGCTGTGCGACGACCGTTGTGACGTCTCACGATCGAGCATCGACTGGGGGCGACGTCGGACCTCGGGTCGAGACGCCGCTTCACATGAAGCGCCGCACCTGATGGACCGTGGCCCCGATGGCGCAAACGACGCCGACGAACAGACCTATCACCGTGGCTATCGGGCTCGAGTTCAACCACGAGTCGATGAGCACACCGACCCCTAGACCGACTCCGATCATGACCGCCGAGGCAAGCCCGAGCGACATGAGGTCGAGCCAGGTTGGCGCAGGCTTGTCGTCCATGATGCGTCACGCCGCGCGCGTCAGCCGAACGGGTGGTGTCGGGCATCGCCGGTCCCGCCGACGATCACTCGACCCGCCCGCCGCGCGAGGCGCTCGCCACGGACGGCGAAGGGTCGCTGGCGGGGGCGGAGGGGTGACGAAACACGCCCGTAATGATCCCATTTTGCCCGCACCCCCGGCAAAACGGCCGGGAGCATGTTCACCCTCCGTCGCGGCGTTCGTTGACAGGGTTACCCACCGTGGCCCCGGCTCGACCGTTGCCTCGGAGCAGTCCTGGAAGTCCCTGGTCGACGGGCTCGGTTGCCTCGACGGCCGAAACGTCAGACGGGTCCGCGAGGCCTGGGGGGTCGTGGGGGGCGATAAGGCCAGGTAGGCCGGCGAGGCCGAGGGTGCTCGGGACGTCATGAAGTTCGGGGACGTGGTTGAGGCTGGGAGAGCTGGAGAGAGAAGGACCGGAGAGAGAAGGACCGGAGACAGAAGGAGAGGTGAGGTTCGCCTCGAAGCCCGACACCTGGGCGAGATCATGTCCCTGAGACTCCTCCCTCTCCTCTTCCACTCCTTCCTGCTCTTTGCGCAAACCCGGGTGGAACAACGTGTAGAGGAGCAGTCCGAGGACGACGATGCCGAAAGGGATGATCGCGTTGCCGCTCGGCCTGTAGAGCGGGTAGAGCACGAAACCCGAGAGGACCGCCGTCCACGCCCAGAGGATCACGACCGTCCGCCGTTGCCCGTGTCCGAGACGCAGCAGTCGGTGGTGGATGTGGTCCTTGTCGGGGGTGTGGAAACCTTGCCGCTTGGCCGTGCGACGGATGAACGCGAACGCCATGTCGGCGATCGGGACCCCGAGGATGAAGAGAGGGATGAACAGCGGCGCGAAGAAGAAATAGGTCTGACCGCTCACCTCGGTCGTCCTGCCTCCGATCACCATCGTGGACACCGCCATGAGAAGACCGAGGAACAGAGCCCCTGCATCTCCCATGAACACCCGGGCCGGGTTGAAGTTGTGGGGAAGAAAACCGATGCATACCCCACATGTGATCGAAGCGATAAGTGGGCCGAGGTTGTCGGCCGGCAGGTAACCGGAGTTCATCTGGTGGACGCCGTAGACGGCGAGGGTGCCCGATGCGATGGCCACGATCCCGGCTGCCAGTCCGTCGAGCCCGTCGATGAGATTGACCGCGTTGGTGATGACGATCACCCACAGAGCGGTGAGAAGAGGAAGGAAAGCAGGCGACAGAACCCAGAAGCCGGCGAACGGAATCTTGAACCAGAACATGGTCACGCCCGTGAAGACGAGCACCATCGCAGCGAGAACCTGGCCGGCCATCTTCGCGGGTGCCGAAACGTCCCGGACGTCGTCGATCATCCCCACGGCGAAGATCACCAGCGCCGCGAGCACCACACCGAGCGGTTCAGAGGAGCCGGAGAACAGCTCCCGGAACCACGCGAGCCTCGACGCGACGATGACCGCTACCACGAACGCGGCGAACATCCCGAGCCCTCCCCCGTAAGGGGTTATCCGGGCGTGTATGCGACGTTGATCAGGCTCTGCGACGAAGCCGACGCGCGCGGCGAGGCGACGGATGGGAAAAACGGCGACGTAGGTGCAAAGCGCAGCGACGCCGCCGATCAGCACGTAAGCCCACGGAGGGGGCATATCTCAGGCCCGCCCGGCCCCCCCGGCACCTGCTGACCTCCCGGTGCCGTCCAGATCCGGATAGGGGGGGAATCCGGCGCAGAGGTCGAGGACCTCGGCGCGCACCGAGGAAAGAGCCGTCTCCTCGTTGCGTTCGCGAAGCGCTCTTCCCATCAGCGATGCGATCCTCCGCATCTCCTCGACACCCATCCCGGCCGTTGTCTGCGCGGCCGAACCGAGGCGAAGACCCGAGGTCACGAACGCCGAGCGGGGATCGTCGGGGATGGTGTTGCGGTTCAAGGTGATCCCG
>DASPVS010000510.1:0-5579 GCA_035622235.1 Acidimicrobiales bacterium
GTCTAACGGCGTCGCCACCGATGATCAGCGCCGGTCCGATGCTCCTCGCGGGATTCACCGAAGTGCCGTCTATCGGGATCGCGAAGAGGTGCACCAACGTCAAAGTGATGCCGATCGCGACCCCCGCGACGGCCGCATTCCTCGCGTGCCGCGTAGTCGCCAGGATCACGAACACGAAGAGAAACGTGATGACGACTTCGACGAGGAACGCGCCGGACGCGTTGATCCGAATGAGGGAATGCACTCCGTAGCCGTTTGTCCCGAGCCCAAAACGATGTCGGTAGCGTCCCGAGAGGTTGAAGACTCCGTACAGCAGCGCGGCTCCGGCGATCCCGCCGGCTACTTGCACCACCCAATAAGCGACCGCCTCCAACGTCGTGAGTTTCCCCGACACCCAGAACCCGATCGTCACGGCCGGATTTACATGGCATCCGGAAATCGGCCCGATCGCATAGACCAGTGCTGCAAGCACGAAACCGAACGAGAGCGCGGTCGCCACGACTCCTGCGGCGACGCTCAACCCGGTGAACTTGAAGCCGAAGGACAGTGTCGCGACTCCCACGGCGATGAAAACGAGAATGGCGGTGCCGAGGAATTCGGCAAAGAGAGGTCTTGCTCTCATACCCCTCCTCTCGAGGGTTTCCGGATTCGATCTACTGGCTCGTCAAGCATCCCACCTCGAAGAATCGGAGGCGGGGATGACCGAACGGCGAATGCGAGACGCACGTCGCGCAAAGAGGGCGAAAAGACGAAGCTCTTCGATCAACTTCGGATGAACCGTGGGCCGGGAAGGATTCGAACCTTCGAAGGCTGCGCCGGCAGATTTACAGTCTGCTCCCTTTGTCCACTCGGGCACCGACCCGCGAGCCGTGACGATACATCGGCCTTCGGGGACCGCAGTCGTGCATCTGCCACCGGGAACCCCCGTCGGTCATAGGCCTGCGCAGACCGCGGTCGGTCAAAGGCCCTCGGGAACGCCAGTCGGTCACAGCCCCTCGGGAACGGCAGTCCGCGGGGTCGTTTGTCGGCCCTGCTCTGCGGCGGATGGATAGGGTGGGTGGCCGTGCCTACCTTCGACGTCGTCTCCGAAGTCGACATGCAGGAAGTGCGCAACGCGGTCGATCAGGCCAACCGCGAAGCATCCACGCGATTCGACTTCAAGGGCACCGAGTCCTCGATAGAGCTCGGTGCGAACGAGCTCGTCCTGCACTCCGCGACGGAGGATCGGCTCCGGGCGCTTCACCAGGTGCTCGAGGAGAAGCTCGTGAGACGCCAGGTTTCGCTCAAGGCGCTGGAGGACGGGAAGGTCGAGGAGGCGTCGAAAGGCGCCGCCCGTCAGAAGATCGCGATCCGGGCCGGGATTTCACAGGAGCACGCCAAGCGGCTCAACAAGTTCGTGAAGGACCTGAACTTGAAAGGCGTTTCGTCCCAGGCGCAGGGTAACCAGCTCCGTGTTTCGGGCAAGAAACGCGACGACCTGCAGAGCGCGATTCAGGCGATGAAGGAAGAGGACTTCGGAATTCCGTTGCAGTTCACGAACTTCCGGGACTGAACGCAGCTATCTCGGGATCGCGGGAATCAAACGGCCGATGAGGCCTCCACCAGGTCGGCCTCTTCGTCCTTTGGGTCGTTCGTCTGGAACAGCCGATTGAAGAGCAGAAATTTGAGTACCCACAAGACGGCGAACGCGAAGAGGTTGGCCGCCTGGACGACGACGGTGAGGCCGAGGTGATGAAGCCCGTGGGCCTTTCCCCAGTGCTCGGCTGCGCCCACTGTGAGGATCGACAACGCCATGCCCGCGAACGACATGACCCAGAAAGGGACCACCTCTCGCATGAGATGCGAACGCCCTGACTTACCCCACGCCCAGTTGCGGTTGAGGTAATAGGAGGGAATGGTCGCGACTGCGTTGGCGAAGATGTTGCTCGGCACGGCCGACCACACGCGAAGGACGCCGTAGACGATGAAGAGCGTGAGTTGCGCGACGCATGTCGAGATGACCGACACCATCGAGTAGCGGAAAAGCTTCTTGCCCTTGGGTGTGTTGTAGAAGCGCCAAAGGCGCAAGGCAGCTTCACGCATTCGAAACACATTACCTTTCGATGCCGTGCTCGTCGGGGCGGACCCGCCCTCTTCTTGCATACGGTCAGGAGGCTTCCACGGCGTTGGCCTGGGCCAGTCCCCCGAACCAAGCGGCGCTCGGCTTGGGGCGTCGTACGAAAGTCTCGCGGTCCACCTCCACGAGACCGAAGGTCGGCATGTACCCGAGCGTCCACTCAAAGTTGTCGAGAAGGCTCCAGTAGAAGTATCCGCGGACGTCTATCCCGTCGTCGACGCACCGCCGGACCCCGGCAAGCGCATCTGTGACGAACGCGATCCTCTCGCTGTCCTCGGACGTACCAATCCCGCTCTCGGTCACCAACACCGGGATGCCCCCGGTCACTTCCCACGCCCTGCGGATCGCCGCTTCCAGTGCCTGAGGACGGTACTCGTATCCCATCTGTGTGAGCGGGACGCCCTTTTCGGGTCCCATCATTCCTTTGGGCCCGAAACGAAGACGCGTATAGGTCTGAACTCCGACGAAGTCGTCGCCTTGGGTCGCATCGAGAAACACGTCCTCCATGGGTTTGCGGGCCTCTTCGAGTTTCTCCTCACCGCCCGGAACCGCCTGCCATTCGGCCATGGACAGCGTGAGGCCGACAGGAAAGTCGCCAGGACCCGAACGGACCGCCTCAATCCCGAGGCGATGAGCCCGACACATCGAATCGTTTACAGCCGTCCATCGGGCCTCGTCTGTGACGCCCGGCGGGAAGAAGGCGAGCAGGTATCCCATCAGACCGATCACGTTCGGCTCGTTGATCGTGCAACCCCATCCGATCAGATCGCCCAGATGAGCCACTGCGCGTTCGCAGTAACGGGCGAAGCGTTCGGGAGCCTTGGGCGCTTCCCAGCCGCCGCTGCTCGTCAGCCAGGTTGGAGTCGTGAAGTGGTGGAACGTGACAACCGGCACGAGCCCGCGCTCGTGGCACCCCGCACATATTCGCCGGTAGTGGTCGAGCGCGGCTGTCGACCACTCGCCTTGTGCAGGTTCGATGCGGCTCCACTCGAGCGAGAACCTGTAGGAACCCAGACCCAAGGACGCGACCAGATCGAGGTCCTCGGACCAGCGGTGCCACGAATCACACGCGTCACCGCTGGACTCGGCACACGGGGTCCCGGGGGCGTGCTCAAAAGCCCACCAGTCGTTTCCGAAGTTGCCGCCTTCGATCTGGTGTGCGGCAGTGGCAGTTCCCCAAATGAACCCGTCCGGAAAGGTAATTCTCGCATTGGACACGAGGGCTTACGGTAGTTGCTCGTCTCGGAGCACACGGGGGAGCTGCCAAGATGAAGCCATGAGCGAGGCTCTCGATTTCCTGGTGAAGCTGCTCGATCTCGAGCCGATCGAGGTGAACATATTTCGCGGCGTGAGTCCCGACGAACGTCGACAGAGGGTTTTCGGCGGCCAGGTCGCAGCACAGTCCTTGATGGCGGCCGGCCGGACCGTGGACCGGGGGCGGGTGCACTCACTGCATTCCTATTTCCTGCGCCCAGGCGACCCCAACGTCCCGATCCTCTACGAGGTCGATCGGATCCGCGACGGCAGATCGTTCACGACCCGCCGAGTGGTGGCGATCCAACACGGCCAGGCGATCTTCAACCTTGCGACGTCGTTCCAGGTCGAAGAAGAGGGGCCCTTCGAGCACCAATTCCCGATGCCCGAGGTGCCGGATCCTGAGACCTTGCCGCGACTGGGTGAGCGGCTCGAGCCTCTGAGAGACCAGCTCGCGGACTGGTTCGCACGCCCCCACCCGATCGACCAGCGCCATATCGGCGAGCTGCCTTGGTTGACGAGCAACAACAGCGACCCGATCCAGCGCTTGTGGATCCGGGCTGACGGGGAGTTGCCGAACGATCCGCTTCTTCACGCATGTGTTGCCACGTACGCATCGGACATGTCGCTCTTCGACACGATGCTCGCCCCACACCAGGTCCGGTGGGACGACACCGACTTCATGGGGGCGAGCTTGGACCATTGCATGTGGTTCCACCGGCCGTTTCGAGCCGACGAGTGGTTGCTCTACGACATGGACAGCCCGAATGCGTATGGCGCAAGGGGGCTCGCGAGAGGCTTCCTATTCACGCGCGAGGGGCAGCTCGCCGTGTCGGTGGTGCAGGAAGGCTTGATGCGAAGCGTCGTTTGAAGCGCCTGACGAAAGCGTGCTCTGAAACGCCAGTGCGAAGCGTGATCTGAAGCGCCAGACGAAAGCGTGGTGTCTGAGCTGGTTGTCTAGCGGTCGTCGATCGGCACGTAGGGCCGTTCGTCCACCCCGTCGTAGAGCTGTCGAGGCCGGACGATCTTCGTGTCCTGGTCGAGCATTTCGAGCCAGTGTGCCAGCCAGCCGGACGTGCGCGGGATCGCGAACAGCACCGGGAACATCTCGAGGGGGAAGCCCATCGCCTGATAGATCAGCCCCGAATAGAAGTCGACGTTCGGGTAGAGCTTGCGGGAGATGAAGTAGTCGTCTGACAGGGCGATGTCTTCGAGCTTCAACGCGATGTCGAGCATCGGGTTCTTGCCGGTGATGGCGAACACGTCCTCCGCCGTCCTCTTGATGATCCTCGCGCGGGGGTCGTAGCTCTTGTACACCCGGTGCCCGAATCCCTGAAGGCGTCCTCCCGTCCCCTCTTTTACCGATCGCACGAAATCCGGTACCTCGTCGATCGAACCGATCTCGGCGAGCATCCTGATAACCGCTTCGTTCGCACCACCGTGCCTTGGGCCGTACAGAGCGGCGCACGCTGCGGCGCATGCGGAGTAAGGGTCGGCGTGAGAAGAGCCAACGACCCTCATGGCGGTAGTCGAACAGTTCTGCTCGTGGTCGGCGTGAAGAATGAAAAGGACATCGAGCGCGTGCGCGAGAGTCGGGTTGGCGTCGAACCGGGGCTCGGCGACTTTCCACATCATCGAAAGGAAATTGGCCGTGAAGTCGAGCGAATTGTCGGGATAGACGAAGGGCATTCCCACGCTGAAGCGGTGAGCGGCGGCCGCGAGCGTCGGCATCTTCGCTATGAGACGGATGACCTGCTTCGTCCGCGACTCCACGTCGAAGATGTCCTTCGCGTCGAGGTAAAAGGTGGAGAGAGCGGCGACAGCGGAGACGAGCATCCCCATGGGGTGAGCGTCGTAGTGAAAGCCCTCGAGGAACCTCTTGCGCACGTTCTCGTGAATGAAGGTGTGGTAGGTGATCTCGTGCCGCCACTCATCGAACTGCTCGGCAGTGGGCAAGTCGCCGTGGAGTAGGAGATAGGCGACCTCGAGGTAACTCGATTTCTCGGCGAGCTGCTCGATCGGATAGCCCCGATAGCGGAGGATGCCCTCCTCCCCGTCGAGATAGGTGATCGCGCTTTCGGCAACAGCAGTGGAAACCAGCCCCGGGTCGTAGAACCAGATCCCCGGAAGGAGCTTCTGCCATTCAGCAGCTGAGACTCCTCCGTTCTCGATGGGGATCTCGAGCTGGTTTCCTGTCCGGTTGTCGGTG
>DASPVS010000511.1:0-4116 GCA_035622235.1 Acidimicrobiales bacterium
ACCGAGCGCGCATGTCCACAGACGACGAACGAAACGACAGGGCTACGCAGATCCTCGATGTAGCCGAAGCCTTGGTCCAGACCCGTGGCTTCAACGGATTCAGCTACGCGGACATCGCAGTCGAGCTGGGCATCACAAAGGCGTCGGTTCATTATCACTTCTCGAGCAAGTCAGAGCTCGGATCCGCTCTCGTGTGCCGGTACACGGATCGCTTCGCCGAGTCTCTCACCGCCATCGGTAACGGCTCAGGAGATTCGTTGTCGAAGTTGAAGAGTTACATCAACTTGTACCTTGAAGTCCTTACGGCGGAGAGGATGTGTCTTTGCGGGATGCTGGCCGCTGAATATTCGACAATTCCGAAGCCGATGCGGAAGGAGCTCGTCAGATTTTTCGAGCAGAACGAAGCTTGGCTGACAGAGCTCTTAGAGGCAGGTAGGAATGAGAGAAAGTTTGAGTTCTCGGGCAGCCCGACTGACTCCGCCCGGATGATCACGAGCACGCTGGAAGGCGCGTTGTTGGTTGCACGTCCGTTCGGTGAAATCGCGAGGTTCGAGCAAGCCGCCAATCGGCTGGTAGCAAGTTTGATTCCGGCCGGCCAAGTCATCATCATCGACGGACGGGCATAGTCCAACCTAGAACACGTTCTAGTCACCGCTCTGCAGTCAAGGAACCGATCCGGATTGCCGATCACGTGATGAGCCATCGGAACCGATCAACACCTTGTCGAAGTCCCGGAAATGGAGATCGTGGTAGGCCTCTGCCGCTACGGCGAACCGAATCCCAGGCGCACCAACGTCGTCGCGTCCTGCGTCGGCATTGTTGTGGCGCTCACAGCCTTGGCCGTGTCGATCCCAGGAGTCGCTCTGGGCGAACCGAGCACGCCAACACTGAGCTCATATATCGTCTCGGATCCCGAGCCCGGTTGGACTGAAGCCCCGGCGTCGGACACCGAGTCCGTAGTCAGTCAACTGCAAGAAATCGATTCGAACGCGGTGAATGGAGAAAGTGTCCCTGTCGCCGTAGACGTTTGGCAGTCACCCGACGGCAACCAACTGCTCGCGATCACTCTCAGTCAATGGCCTTCGAACGTGAACGACCTGAGTCAAGTTCCCCGCACAGGCTTGGGCGACGAGTGTGTGGCCGTCACCGGGAACAATCCCACCTCGATCGGATCGGTCCCGAACATCAGCGGGTCGTTCGACACCGTCTGCAATTCGACCGAAAGCGGTGCGCAACTCGCCGTGACGGACGCGTTGAAGGGGAACGATTTGGAGATGGTCGAGTCGATCGGGATAAGAGGCAGCCCCGCGCTGAGCCTTACCGTGCTGGGCAACATCGCCTTCGCACAATATGCGGCGCTGCCCTCACCAGCCCCCAGTTCTCCGAGTTTCGTACCAGGCACGATCGGCTTTGCGCTCATCATAGGTGTCGGCGTCGTCGTGATCCTGTTCGCCCGTCGAACTCGCAAACCGAAGCGCGACATGTCATGGGCACTCGCCAACTCCGGTGTTTCTCCCCTACTCACGGGTCCACCTCTTTCAGGGGGCGGAGTCCAATATTCCGCGTACGGCGGAAACCCCATCCAACCGGGGGTCACCACATCACATGTCGCGCCGTTCGTTGTCGCACCGGCGCCTTTCGTTACCAGTCGGTCGCCCGCCTTTGACACAACTGTTCCTCGGGCTGTGGATCCGGTCCCGGCTCCAGCGTTGTCGGTGGGATGGCATGCGGAGACGGGCAACACGATGCTGCAGCAGTACTGGGACGGTAACGCGTGGACAGCGCGCGTGCAGTGGAACGGGTCAGCCTGGGTCGAGGCAAACTAGACACCCGGGTCCAGGTCGCCCGCGTAAAGCGCTCTTTTGCTCACCCTGAGCTCAGCCGACAGTAGCTGGGACTACGAGGACGAACATCCGGTCTCCGGCGCCGTGAACAGGGGATACCTTCGGAACGAACTCAGGAGTGACCGCATGTGCAAAGCCGGCGCAGACGTATGAGCCCTCAGTCCCGCGGAGGTTCACAGATAGCCGGTTACTCCGGAACTCCTCTTGCCAAGAAGCTCGGCATCAAGGCCGGGCACACTGTCCTCCTCGTCGGTTGCCCTCGTGGTTGGGCGATTCCGGATTTGCCCGGGGGGACGGTGACTCGCAGGAAATCCCTCGCCACGTTCATCCAAGAACCTCGGTCCCGGTCCGCCGGAAGCGTGGTCAAATCGAAGAGCGCTGACGTAGGGGCCATAGCGGACGTGGTCGTCGCGTTCTTTGCGAGCGCTGCACAACTGACTGATGCAGTCCCGGGCATCGCGCGAAAGTTGAACCGGTCGTCCGCTCTGTGGGTCGCATGGCCACGCCGAGCCGGAGGTCACGAGAGCGACATCACGGACCAGTCGGTCCGCAAGATTCTTCTTCCGATCGGTGTGGTCGACGTCAAGGTCGCGGCGATCGATTCGGATTGGTCGGGTCTCAAGTTCGTGTGGCGTAAGGGGAGCCGGCCTGGCAAAGGGGGCTGAGAGTCTCACCCGCCCGATACCAGCCTGGCACCGCGCCGTACCCGCCACGTATCCCCTTTTCACCGTGCCGGTAGCCGCCACGTACCGCTTGGCGGCTAGTCGGCTCGGCGAGATCGGGCAATATCAGGTGCATGTCAGAAGGTGAGGTTGCTCCTCCTGTATTCGGCAGTCTCGGTGACGTAAAGACGGCAAGGCTGGATCTGCGGCGCTTCTACACATCTGATGTGGACGGGTTGTCGGCGGTCTTCGCCGAAAAGGAGGTGTGGGAATTTCCGTTCGGTCGGGCTTTCTCACGAGCCGAGACGCAGGCGTTCATAGACCGTCAGATCCGGCATTGGGTCCTGTACTCGTTCGGTTTATGGGTCGTCCGCCAAGAAAGTAACGGCCGAATCGTCGGGTATGTAGGTCTGTCCGTGCCGACTTTCCTTCCCGAGATTCTCCCTGCCGTTGAAGTGGGCTGGCGGTTCTCGCCGTCGGTTTGGGGATTGGGCTATGCATCGGAGGGCGCGACCGCTGCTTTGGACGAGGCTTTCACGACGCTCGGCCTCGATAGTGTGTGCTCGATTCCTGAGACGCTCAATCGGCGCTCCGTCAGAGTGGCTGATCGACTCGGGATGACGATGGTTCGCCGGGTCAATGTGCCAGCAAATGAGCAGCGCGGCGTCGTCAGGTGTTTGTTATACGAGATCAACAGGGAAGCTTGGCTCCGCGGTCGACGAAAGTTAGGCACCCTAGGAGGATGATCCGGGTGCCGGGTCGCTCAGTAAGAGCCATCGAGTTCTTCAGGTAAGAATGTCTCGGACACAAGGTGACTTGAGTACGCGGAGTGAGGAGCGGAGAGGAAGAGCTGCATGGAAGAGGGAAGAGCGAAAAAGCTCCTTTCAGCCGAGCGGGAACGCGTCGAAAGGTTGCTGAGGGATTCGATAGAGGCTGGTCGCGAAAGCCGGGATTCCGTCCAGGACACGGGAGACATCGCAGACTCGGCCCAGCCTTTCACCGACCAAGAAGGAGATGACGCCGTCACCTGCAGTCTCCGCGACCGTCTGTCGGCAATTCGGCGCGCCGAAGATCGGCTTCGAGCCGGTACATACGGTCGTTCCGTCAAAAGCGACACGCCCATTCCGGACGATCGCCTTGAAGCCGATCCCGCCGCTGAGTTGACCGTCGAGGAAGTCGAAGAAGAGGCGGCGGAGCGCTAGGAGTCCACACACCCTGCTCAGAGGGATCGCCGGGGCGGCCCACCCCCGCTGGAAAGATGTGTCTATGGGATCGGCCGCGCCCTAGGGTCGTCATTGTGTCGGCACGAATAGCGCGCCCTTACGGCAAGGCCCCAATCCCGGTCCGTGAAGACCATCTGACCTGGTGTCGGGCGACTGTAGAAGGCCGACCTGTCGTCTACGGCGTTGGCGGCGGTGAGGGACCTCCGGTCGTGTTCCTACACGGTTGGGCACTCGGGTGTCATGCGTACAAGCGCGCTATACGAAGGCTCACCAACCGAGGATGTCGTGTGTTCGCGCCTGCGTTGCCCTCCTTCGGAGGAACGGCTGACCTTCCACATGACTCCATGGACATCTCCGGATACGCCCGGTGGGTCGTCTCGTTCATGA
>DASPVS010000512.1:0-9066 GCA_035622235.1 Acidimicrobiales bacterium
TGAAGTTCGGCGGGATGAGAACAGTGGCGTAGGCGTCGTCGCTGTCCATCGTCTGCTTCGCCACCGTGAGGTCTGAAGTCATGATCTTCAGGTGGCTCGACACCACGTGACTTGCAGTCAAGCCTGTCTGTACCTGGCGACCGATGTTGATGGTTTGCGCTCCAACCATTGCTCCGGCGTCCTCGTTTACGACGATCACTGGCAGATCGTGCAGATGAGCGATGGGATCGACGACCGACGAGATATAGAACACCGTGATCAACCCGACCAGGACCGCGGCTAGAAGCCCTGTCACCACCCACAGCCGTGGAACACGAAGGACCATGAGAGCGCGTATGGGATACGCGTCGGCCTTTGCTGGCGCACCGCCCTCGTTGGAAGCTAAAGGCTTCGGGGTGCTCACGGCATTCCACAGCCCCGCTCGAGATCCAATCGAGACACTCCTACTCTGTCGAGCCGCTCCTACTATGTCGGGCCACTGTCCACCCCCACACGACCTCCGGCGGAACCCTCATCCAAACTGGGCCTCTTGGTTTCTATACCCCGCCGACGGAAGAACCACACAGACGTGAACCGGCGCCCAGGTCACCATTGTCGCCATGAACAAAATTGTCCAGATCCTGGCTGCGCTTTACGCCCGTTGAACTCCCTGGTCTGATCCTGGGCATTCAGGCGTAGAGCGGACACCAAGGCGGACCCTTGTTTGACGGCGTTCTCACGAATCGTGGAGCCCTCATGGGTCAACCACTCATTTCTGCGCGAGATAGGTAGCGGTCCAGGGCGAGGACGCAGCGCAGGGCGCGAGGAAAGTCCCTAAGGCGTCACTGCGCCTCGAGCTCGATTAAGGCCAGTTGCACCGCGCGTCACGTCTCACATTTCATGCGTCCCGTACGATAGTCCAGTGGAACAGGGTCGAAAGACCTTACTGCAGCAAGGTCTCACCCTCTAAGGGTGGCGTGTGGCGGCGATGACCTGTAGCGGACGCGACGTGTGAGGGATTCATAGGGGGAATTGGGCGCAAGCGTCGAGGAGTGTGGCGCGTGAAGCGAGAGGGTGGTAGGCCCAAGGAAGATGGACCAAACGCTCAATGTTTCCGTCCTTTTGGTTGTCGCTTGTTGTGTGGTCCTCTGGGGGCTCTTATCAGCCCGCCTTGAGCGCTGGCAGATCACGGCCCCCATCGCATTTGTGTTCCTGGGTCTGGTGGTCACACACGGTCCTGTAGTTCTGGTTCATCTTCGACTCCACTCGTCGACGATCCGCTCCCTTGCGGAGATCACGCTGGCCCTCGTGCTCTTCGCCGATGCGTCAAGAGTGAACGCACGGGCGCTCGGCGGCGACCTCGGGATTCCCGTACGTCTCCTGGGAATCGGCCTTCCGCTCACGATTGGGGCCGGCGCGGTGCTCGCCTTTGGTCTGTTTTCCTCGAGCGGAATCTGGGTCGCCGCAACCATTGGTGCGATCGTTGCCCCCACCGACGCGGCACTTGGCGCAACAATCATTTCTGATGAGCGGGTGCCGAGCCGAGTTCGTCGGATACTCAACGTCGAGAGCGGCCTCAACGACGGCATCGCCACCCCATTTGTGAACCTGTTCCTGGCAGGTGCGCTCGCCACCGAGGCAATAAATTCGAGCGGAGTCTCAAAGGCTGCAGTCGACCTTATCGGTGGAGCTGCGTTAGGTGCCGGAAGCGGCCTGGTCGGCGCGCTGCTACTCGCGCTTGCAATGCGCAGTGGGTGGAGCGCCGACGGCTTCCGACCACTGGTTGTTTTCGCCCTTGCAGTTGTGGCTTACAGCGTGGCCGTGGTTCTGGATGTGAACGGGTTCGTCGCTGCGTTCGTGGCCGGCCTCGCGTTCGGGACGGTTCTAGGAACCCACGAGGAAGAATTGCGGGGATTCACAGAGGAGACGGGAACCCTGCTGTCGCTGTTGGTCTGGTTCTCCTTCGGCGCTGTCATGCTCGAGCCCGGGCTGGCGGCCGCTACATGGCGCGATCTCGTGTTTGCGATATTGGCCCTGACCGTGGTGCGAATGGTGCCGGTAGCGATCGCCCTGGCCGGTTCTGGCTTTGACCGGGCAACCGTGGCGTTTATCGGATGGTTCGGGCCACGTGGCTTGGCCTCCGTGGTCTTCGGTCTTCTTGCAGTCGACAGCCTGGCGCAGGCCGAGGCAAAGGTCGTTCTCGGCGTTGTCGTCGTGACCGTTGCATTGAGCGTCTTAGCCCATGGAATCAGTTCGTCGCCCCTCGCCGGTCGTTACGGTGCACACGCCGATTCGCTGCGAAGAGAGCGACCCGAACATCACGTGACGCCCAGGCTCTCCGTCAGGAAGCTCAAGGTCGGCCACCGTCCTTTGGAGAGAGCGCCTCGGAGGCGGCGCTCAAGCTGAGTGCACCTCGAAAGCAAGTACGAGATCGCTTATGCCGCGGAAAATGGCATAGAAGCCGACCCAAAGGATGAGCAGCGTCGCTCGCGCAGCAATGTACTGCTGTGAAGCCCAGAATCCGAGCCCGACTTCCAGGATTCCGGTGACAAGACCGAGCCACCACAAGCGGTTTACCGGTTGAGCCGTCGCGGAGTAGGCGATGTCAAAACCGCCGTTCAGGATTAGCAGAAATCCGAATGCAGCGGCGAGAGACCAAAAGGCGTCATAGGGACTTACGAACGACCATATGGCTCCGCCGATGAACAGCACGCCAAGAATGATCCGCAACACGGCCCATCCACCGCCTTGGAGTGCCGCAGCCGCGAATTGATAGACGGCAGAAAAGAGGAAGACCGCTCCGAGAAGCAGGCCGATCGTGGCGACCGAGCTTATGTCAAACCGCAGAACGATCGCGGCAATAATGAGCCAGACGAGTCCCATCAGCAGAAAAGCCCACCAGCGCCGTGAAAGTTGTGAAGAGAATTTGTTTATTTCAGAGTGCAAAACCATCGATTATCCTTCCGGGTTGAACGACACCTACTGGACTATTGACCTGAGGTCGCCTGGAACCGTGGGCGAGTGAGGGCTGCGGAGGTTGTCGCCGTCACCGAGCCGTAGGCCAAGTGAGCGCTGAAATCTTTGACGAGGGTGCGGGCGTCGTACTTCCAGATCGGCTTGTACACCTTGATCAAGGGCAAGATGACGTAACTCACCAACCAGGCAGTAGGGCCGAGCAATGCGCTCAACACCCAGCGGTGGTGCTCCGAACGGCGACTCAGCAAACCGAATTGGACGCCCCAGGCAAGGCCGGTCGTCCAATGCACGATGTTCGTCAACGGCCGAGCCCAAGAGTCGCCGATCTCATGTCCTGTCACCTTCTCGACGAGCCTTCGCCCGACTTGCCCGGGGTCCGAGGCGTCCTCCCATTTGTGGACGCTCTGGCTCGTTTCCCATGCCGCCAGGCCTTGCTTACCGCCACTGCGTCGAAATCGCGTAAACCAGACTAGGTCCATTACAGCCGTGCCCACAGCTCCGGCGATCGCACCTCGGACCGCTGTCCTGAATGCTCCGTTCCGGCGCTTTCTCATCTGATTCTCGGTTTCTCCCACATGTCAGTTCTTGCCTTCCGAATCGCCGGTGTGAACCTCGGTCCGGCTCAACTGACCTCTCTGATTGTCTAATTCCCTGATTCTTCTAGGAGAACGCTCGCGCCCTGGCTCCTGCTACGCACCAGGGATATCCCCCGGTTGGTTCCCTGGTCGTGTGTCCTAACGCTGCGTGGCCACCACCCGACGAGGAACGGAAACCTCGGCCCGAGCGAGGAATGGAATCCTCCGTTCGAACGAGGAAAGTGATTAACAACTGCGCGATAGGGGTCTTGACGGTTACGGGTAACACCGGCACGGTCGTAGACCGGCCGAACTCCGTGATCGGTTCCGCAGACCTGCAGTGACTCGAGGGCCTCGTGGTATCAGGCTCGGAGCGGCTGCGCTACGTCATCTTGGCGGAACCGCGTGACCCAGTCGGCTGAGAGCTCGTCGGCCTGGCGCGTCATGCGGCCTCTTTCACCTTCGGGCTCCGGCGGGTCGATGCCGAGCGCGTCGAGCAACCGGCCGACAGTGGCAGCGCGGGAGTCTACGAATTCCTCGTAGATGACGCGGATCGGCTCTCGTCCGGTGGCGTGGAACCAGTCCTCCCAGCGGGCATCCCAGCGGTGCAGCTCGTCGATGAGAAACTTCAAGGCCCGGTAGTCGTACTTGGCATGGTGTTGATCGTCACTCGCGTCCGTTTCGACACGCCACTGCTGTGTCTGAATTGCCCGCCACAGCGACACGGCTTGTGCAACCTTGTCGCGGCGCCGGACGAACACGATGCGGAGATTCGGGAACACCTCGTCGAGTGCCTGGTTGAGCCAAAGGGACTCTAGACCTGGCAGCTCGGCGATGCGAGCCCGAAAGTCGTCGAAGTAGTTCCACATCATCTTTGCGCCGAACACTCCGTTCCGCGTCGTGCCACGGCGAAGGATGTAATCGAACCAACCTTCGAATTCCCCCGGCGTCTCGTGTCTGCCTGGGACGAAGGGTGCGAGCCGCGCTGCGATGTCGAAGTATGTGGGGTCTTCGAAATATTGCCTCGGCTGGCGGGGTAGCCCCGTCGAGCGGAGAGCTTCGAAGTACTCGTCGGGTACCCCGGCCACCTCGGTCCCTTTGAGCAGCTCGCACAACAGCGTGCTCCCGCTGCGTTGTGTCGCGCAGACCAGATAGGAGATTCCCTCAACGCGGGGATGAGGACGGTTCAATGTTTCTCCAAAAGGCCGGGAGACTTCGGATAGACGCTTAGTATGCACGCCCATGGCGCCGCCGAACATCCTTTACCTGCATTCCCACGACACCGGCCGGTACGTCCAGCCTTACGGCTACCCGGTCCCGACCCCGAACGTCCAACACTTGGCCGACCAGGGCGTGCTGTTCCGCCAGGCGTTCTGTGCCGCCCCGGTGTGCTCGGGCTCGCGGGCAGCTCTGCTCACGGGTCAGTCCACCCATGCGACCGGAATGCTAGGGCTCGCCCATCGGGGTTACCGCCTCACCCATCCGGAACGTCACCTGGTGCACGTCCTGGGCGCGGCCGGATATTGGTCGGGGCTGGTCGGGGAGCAGCATCTTTCGAGCGACCCGGGTGATCTCGGTTACGACCATGTCGAGGAATTGCACACGACGAGGGTCAGGGACGTGGCGCCTGCGGCGAGTCGCCTGATCGCAGAGCGCGCCGGCTGTGAGGAGCCGTTCTTCTTATCGGTCGGGTTCTTCGAGACACACCGGGAGTTCTTCGAGCCCTCGTCAGTACGTGACGCCCTGTATTCGCGCGCCCCCGAGAACGTGGTCGATTCGGCCATGACGCGGCGTGACATGGCGTCGTTCAAAGCGAGCGCCCGCTCTCTCGACCAGGGGGTGGGAGCAGTGCTCGAGGCCCTGGAAGAACATTCCCTCGTGGACAACACGCTCGTGTTCATGACGACGGACCACGGCCTCGCCTTTCCCGACGCCAAGGCGACGATGTACGACAGAGGTATCGGGGTGTTGCTGCTCATGCGGGGACCCGGAGGGTTCGCCGGCGGCCGGGTGAACGACGCGTTGGTGAGCCATCTCGATATCTATCCGACCGTCTGCGACGTCGCGGGGATCGAACACCCGGATTGGCTCGAGGGCACCTCGTTGCTGCCTCTGGTCCGCGGCGAGGTAAACGAGATCCGGTCCGAGGTGTTCGCTGAAGTCACGTATCACGCCGCCTACGAGCCGCAACGAGCCGTGCGCACGTCTCGCTACAAGTACGTGAAGCGATTCGACGAGGATCATCCGGGACGAGTGATCGCGAACCTCGACGACGGTCTTACAAAGGAATTCCTCCTCCAAGCGGGATGGGCTTCGGTCAACCCCCCGATGGAAGCGTTGTACGACCTGTGGCTCGACCCCGATGAGGGGACCAATCGCATCGACGACCCGGCGCTGGCGGATGTGCTGGTCGGACTCAAAAGACGCCTCCACGATTGGATGGTCCGCACCGCAGATCCGCTGCTCGACGGGCCCGTTGCCCCCGCCGAAGGAACGTTTTACAACACCGTCGACCAGCTGTCGGCCAACGACCCGACGACGCCGCCGAACGAGAAGGTCCTGGACCGCACCTGATCGGCCTCAGCCGGGAACACTCTGGGGAGCTTCGTCCTTCATCTGCTTAGAGATTGCGACCAGGGCGTCGTAGCGAGTCCTTATGTCCGCAAGATCGTTTATCTCGTGGACGGTTTCTTCGGCCTTTCGAACGATCATTTCTGCTTGGCGCAGCAGGATTGCTCGTTGAAAGGGTTTGACCGTGTACTCCATTATCCGAGTCAGCGAGTCGAGCAGACGAATGATGACTGCCGGCATGCCCCCGGCCGCCTGCCGGACCTTGTCGAATGTTCGGTTGACCATCCTGTTGTAGCTCGTGTCGGCCTCGATGAGCCTGATGCGGCCGTACTGGTCGCGGTAGACGCCCTCGTTCAAAGCCCTTCCAGATATTCGGCAGAGCCCGGCACTTAGCCAATCGATGCAGGTGAGTGCTGTGAATGTGTCGTTGACAGCAGGGGAGAGCGCGCGGATCGCGATCTCGACCAGTTGATCGATGGCGAAGACCGGATCCTGATTGAGCGTCCGGTGAGGTCCCGTCAAGTGGGCGCTTGCAAGAGCACGGCCCGCCTGCTCCGCGGCACCGCCCGGCCACACCGTGGCAAGAGGCCGTCCGGCGACGACAAAGTGTCCAGGTCGATGCGTGAGGCGGATGACCGCGTCGAGCTTCGAGGCAATCGCTACGAGCTCGCCGTAAGCGACGTATTGGAGGTATCCGTCGGTCACGGCCACAACAGGTGCCCCTCTTTCGTCCAACAGCCTTACGAGGTCGCTTTCACTTCGTCCGGCTTCGGGCGGGTCCGAGCGGCCAGGGGTCTCGATGGGGAATTCCGTGTCAATGGCGGTGAACAGATCGTCGGCAATCCTGGCGATGACTTCGGGAAGCTGAATCGATTTCGCAATGTGGTGGATGAAGTAGATCAGGACGCCAAGATCGACGAGCAGGAGAGCCTCAGAAGTTGTAATTGACAAGTGGGGAACGAACACGGCCGTGCGCGTGGACGTAATGAACCCGAGTGTCAGCACGGAATAGACGAAGGTGCCAACGAACACCCCGAGGGTCATCTGATTGCCAACGTCCCGGATGAAGAACCGCATCATGCGGGGGCCGAATTGTTGCGACGCGAGGGTGAGCGCCAGGATCGTTATCGAGAAGACCACGCCGATCACCGTCAGGACTGCGGCCGCGATCGCAGTGAGCACTTCCCTTCCGGCGTCTGCGCTGCCGGTGTTGATCCAGAACGGAAGCGTGAGTCGATGGTGAAATGCGGCTAGGTCGATGGAGATGGTGACGGCGAACAGAGCGCCGGCAGCCAGCACCATCAGACCGGGGACGAGCCAGAACGTCGTCCGCAAGGCTTCGGCCCTCCAACCTGGAAGCCTGCGGCGCGAGACGGCCCTTACAACCCTGGGTTCGAGTTGGGATGCAGTCTGTTCTGTCATGGCATCGTGGAAGATGAAGTCGCCGACCAGTCTTCCCGGCACACCCAACGAACGAAACTCAGCATAACCCCGGTCCGGCTAGCGACGCAGCGACAGGCCATCGTCTCAGGGTTCTCGGGAGCGATTTTTGATGGGAGAACGGCTATCTGCAGGCTCTCGGGCTGTGGTGGGACCGTTCTGGTGGGCTGTGGTGGTCACCGTGCTGGGACTGTGGTGGGACCAGGATCTCCTACGGGCGCGAAGCGCTCGACGAAGTCCCAATGTTGGTGCGTAGCCCTAGAGAAGCGTTGGCGCGGGACGGCGAAGGCTGTCGAGTGGCGAAACGTATCAACCAAAGGGAAAACGGATGGAGTTCTTGGTGGAATTCGACATCGAGGTGCCGGCGGGGACGACGGAGGCTGAGGTAGACGAGCGCGAGCAGGCCGAAGCTTCGGCCGCGGCGACGCTCGTGGACAAAGGACATCTCTTGCGCGTATGGAAGCGGCCGCTTCCAAACTGGGAGAGCAGGGCTCTCGGCCTCTACAGCGCCGGCAGCGAATCGGAGCTCGAGACTGTTCTCGACGCCTTGCCGTTGCACGACTGGATGACGATCAAAGTCACTCCCCTCGAACCGCATCCGAACGATCCGCTGACAAAGCAAGGAGCTTCCCGTCATCGCGACGGGCGAAAGGGCGCACCGCTACCTCACCCGACTCTCACCTTGGTGTACCGCCTCGACGCCACTCTGGGCGAACCTCTCGACCTCGGCGATACGGCCCAAGGGCGGCTTCGCATCGTGCCCCAGACGGGAGGCACGTTCACCGGGTCCGAGATAAACGGACAACTCGTGCCCGGCGCGAGCGCAGACTGGCAGACGATTCTGCCGGACGGAACCACCCTCGCCGACATGCGATACACGCTTCGCACCAATGAAGGTGCACTGCTCTATGTTCAATCGCGAGGTGTTCGTCACGGAAGCAAAGAGGTTCTTGCTCGGCTTGGGCGAGGTGAGGCGGTCGACGCCAGCGAATACACCTTCAGAACGTCGACTCGCATCAGCACTGCCGGACCGGGGCTCGATTGGTTGAACAAAGGTGTGTTCATAAGCGTGGGCGGGCGTCAGCCTGCGGGAGTGATCTACGAGACCTATCTCGTAGGATGAGGGAGCACGATCACCACAAGGTTGGGCTCCCCGTTCGTGTGTCCAAGCGCAGGAGCAAAGAATGCTCCGACTTCAGCTTTCGGGTTAGCCCGAAAGGACGTAAAAATGAGTGATTCCTCTGTTGTGCCCGGTGTTCCTCCGAGTGGCACTGGTTGTGTCGAGTGTCTCGAGAGCGGTGGCTGGTGGCTACACCTCCGGCGCTGTGCGGAATGCGGACACATCGGTTGTTGCGATAATTCGCCCAGCCAACACGCGACGGCACACGCAAAGTCTTCGGAACATCCCGTCATCTGCAGCTTCGAGCCGGGCGAGGACTGGTTCTGGGACTACCGGTCAAACGAGTACATGGACGGTCCTGAGTTGGCACCTCCACAACACCATCCATCGGACCAGCCGGTTCCC
>DASPVS010000513.1:0-9972 GCA_035622235.1 Acidimicrobiales bacterium
GGGCTGCACGAAAGTGCTCGTTACGTATTTGAAGGTTCCCGAAGGAGCCACGTAACCCGACCAGTTGGTGGTGTAGTCGACCGGTTGCCCTTCGGGTCCCCGCGTTTCGTAGGCATGAGGCTCCACCGTGTGCCGAGCCGGATCGATCTGTAGGCGTTGTAGGTGCATCTGCGATACAGCGCCAGCCATGCTGGTCGGCGCAGACGCGCCCGCCGTGATCCCGGCACTCTGTACGAGAAGCACAACGAGTCCGGTCGCCGCGATGGTCGCAACGAGTAACGATCTGCTACGCAACTCACACCTCCTCTGAGCACACGCAGAGGCCCGCCTGGAGTGAATCCCCGCCGACTAAGCGATCCACGTACGACGAGACAATCTTGGCAACTGATCCAAGTCCCTGCAACCTGAACGGTGCATCGTCACGCTCAACACGCCGATTGACGGCGAGATCCGGCTGCCTCAGGCCAAACGTCCTTGTAGATCGAGGCCTGTCGGTCGTGGCGCTCGAGTCACTGTCACCCATTGACCCGTACCCTTTGACCCGTACCCTTTGACCCGTACGCTTTGACCCGTACCCTTTGACCGGTTCCACAGATCGAAGAGCTCCATCGACCCTCGGCCCCGATAGGCGGGAGAGCGGAAGTTGGTTCATAATTCGGGTACCTGAACTCCAGGAAGGGCGGACACGGTGACCTCAGGCCTAAGTTGCGGGCACGCTCCGAGCACGGAGGCTCGGTCGGTGACGGGCGAACACAGGTGAGCACCGAAAACGTCACCGTGCTCTTCACCGATCTCGTGAACTCGACCGGGATCACGACGGGCATGCCTCCGGACGCCGCCGACGAGTTGCGTCGAAGTCACTTCTCGTGTCTGCGCAACGTCATCGCCGATTCGCCAGGTTCAGAGGTGAAGAACCTTGGAGACGGGATCATGGTCGTTTTTCCGACCGCTTCGTCGGCTCTGTCGTGCGCGATCGCCATGCAACAAGCGGTCGATCGGGACAACCGGAGGAGTGGGCGATCGCTCGGCATGCGGATAGGAGCGAGTGCCGGCGAGGTCACTCGCGAGAGAAACGATTATTTCGGCGACCCTGTCGTCGAAGCTTCTCGTCTTTGCGCCACGGCAGAGGGCGGACAGATCCTGGCTTCTCAGTTGACCCTCGAGACAGCCGGTCGCCGGCGGCCGGGAAAGTACGAATTCCTCGGCGAACTGGATTTGAAGGGCCTCCCCGATCCGGTTGCGACCGTCGAAGTCGCATGGGAGCCGTTGCAGGATGGCGACGACGGGCCGTTCCCAGTAGTTGATTTGCCCGCCGCTACGACTCAAACCATTCCTCTACCCTCCCGGCTCCGACCGACTCCGGGTGCCTTGTTCGTGGGCAGGGAAGCAGACCTGCAACATCTTCAAACACTTTGGAAGGAGGCCTCGCAAGGGGACCGTCGTGTCGTGTTTCTCGGTGGTGAACCGGGAATAGGAAAGACCTCCCTTGTGAGGATACTGGCCAACCGAATCGCAGGTGGAGATGCCTTCGTTCTCTACGGACGTTGCGACGAGGACTTGGGTATCCCGTATCAACCCTGGATCGAGGCATTACGTCATTTGGTGCGCCATGGACCGGACACTCTTCTCAATGATCATCAGGCCGGACGCGTCGCAGAGCTCGCACGGCTGGTTCCGGAGCTAGCCGAAAGAACCGGCGTGCCCGCGTCCCAGGGTCAAGTGGACGATTCTCAGCGGTACCTTCTCTTTGGCGCGGTCAGCGATCTGATCGCAAGGTGCGCCGAGTTCGCCCCGACTCTTCTCGTTCTCGATGACCTGCACTGGGCCGATCGACCGACGATTCAACTTCTGCGTCACGTCATTGGTTCAGAGACTGCGAGCAAGCTGCTCATCCTCGGCACATATCGCGAGTCTGAACTGTCGCCTGCCCAGCCTTTCACCGAGGCTCTGGCGGTGCTTCACAGAGAAGAAGGCGTCGAGCGAATCGGGCTGAAGGGCCTCGACGACGAGGAGCTGCTCGAACTTCTAGAGGCGTACGCCGGGCATTCGTTGGAAGAGGATGGCATCGAATTCCGAAACCTTCTCCTCAATGACACCGGTGGGAATCCGTTCTTCGCAGGCGAGATCGTTAGGCACCTCGCCGAAAGTGGCGCGCTGGTACGCGATGAGAACGGTCGATGGACGACCACCTTCGATTTGTCTGAGATCGGCCTGCCCGTGAGCGTCCGAGAGGTCATCGGCCATCGAGTGGGTCGCCTCGGTCGCTCCACCGTCAATTGGCTCACCTTTGCAGCGGTGATCGGCAGAGAGTTCGACATCACCCTGCTCGCGAACGTGCTGCACGTCGACCAAGAAGACCTGCTACCAGCTTTGGAGGAGTCGGTCCGCGCCGGCATTCTCGTTGAAAGCGACGTACCGGGCAGGTTCGCATTCGCCCACGCGCTTTTCGAAAAGGCCCTTTATGGCGATCTGTCGGCCCTGAGGCGGGCTCGCGCGCACCGGGCGGTGGCGGAAGCGATCGAGGACGAGCTGGACGGAGACACCGGAGCGAGAGTCAGCGAGCTCGCCTATCACTGGATCCAGGCCACTCAACCTCAGGATCCGCAAAAGGCCATTCAGTACGCAGAGCTGGCCGGTGACCGTGCACTGCAGCAACTTGCCCCGGACGAGGCAGTGCGTTGGTACATGCAGGCTTTGCAGATGCTGGATCGCCGGTCCGAAGACGCCGTAAGAAGGCGGGCGGTGTTGATGATCGGGTTGGGCACTGCGCAACGTCAGCTTGGCGATCCCGTGCATCGGGAGACACTTCTCGAAGCCGCCCGACTCGCCGAACAGGTCTCGGACACGCCCACGTTGGTACGTGCTGCACTCGCCAACAACCGAGGTTTTCACAGCAATACGGGAGAGGGCGATTTCGAGAGGATCAGGGTCGTTCGGGCAGCACTTGACCGTCTTGGCGAAGTGGACGTTCCGGAAAGAGCGCTACTGCTTGCAATCCTGTGCACCGAGACGTTGTTCACGACACCGTCCAACGTGAACGAGCGGTTCAAGTTCGCGGAACAAGCAGTCTTGTGCGCGCGGCGCGCAGGTGATCCGATTGTCCTGGCGGATGTCCTGGTGCGACCTCACATGGCGATCTCGACACCGGAAACGCTCGAGATGCGCAAGTCCTGGGTGGAGGAGGCCGCCCGACTCGTACCGAACGATCATCGACTTCTTCGATGGCACGTCTATGGCGTAAGGGCGACCGTCGCCCTCGAATCGGTGGATCTCCCCGTGCTCCAGGAATCGATGGCCATCTTCTGTGAAGAGGCTGAAGCGATCGGCCAACCTCTGTGTAAATGGGTGAGCCTCATGTACACGAGCTGGTATGCGATGTTGCGCGGCGACCTGGCGAGTGCGGAGCGATTGGCGGATGAAGCGTTCACCCTCGGCATGGAGACGGCGCAGCCTGACGCCATGATGCTCTACGGCATGCAATTGATCGACATTCGATTTTGTCAGGATCGTCTGATCGAGCTCATGGCGATCATCGACGAGCTGAGCGATCGATACTCAGGACCACAAGCTTTTCGCTCGTTACAATGTTTGACGGCGGGCGAATCTGGTGATTTCGAAAAGGCGAGGAGCCTGCTGGACCAGCATCTCGAGGAAGACTTCGAGGTCTACAGCGGCGCCCCCTGGCTCACCGCGCAAGTCGCTTGGGCTGTTACCGCTGCGCGGGTGGAGCACGTTCCAGCCGCCCGATTCCTCTACGAACGACTCGCCCCATGGCATCGGCAAATTCCGACTGTGAACATCACGGCGGGCCTCGGCTGTGTCGCCAGGACGCTGGGACTGCTGGCCGACCTTCTCGAAGACTTCGAGGCGGCAGATGAGTGGTTCAAGGAAGCGCTGGAGCTCGACCTTATGATGCAATCCCCGATGCATCAGGCGTGGACGAGGGCCTCGTGGGCCGCAATGCTCTGCCACAGAGACGGACCCGGGGATCGCGAGAAGGCTCGAACAATGGCGCGCGAGGCTTTGGCTGCAGGTCGGACAGGACCGTTTCCCAGAGTCAAGCGGGAGGCCACTGCGGTTGCAGAGTCGTTGGACCTTTGATTCGCCCCGGTTGCCTCGCCGTTCCGCTCTAGGTCCGCCCTCTGTCCTCTTCCCTCTGTCCTCTTCCCTCCGCCCTTCGCCCTCCGCGCAGTTGGTCTCGCGCACCCGTGGGAACGTCGCAGGCAGTGAAAAGCGTTCGTCGGCGGCTCGATACTTTGCCCTTCTCAGGTACTACGCAGTGCGCTCGACGTCGCCAAAAGCGGCAAGCTGCTGAACCGGCGCACCATCAGGCTCTGCACCCGCGTCGGCGGGTAGTGAGGATCGAGTACGAACTGCGCGGTTTGCTCGAGGAACCGGGTGAGAACGATTTGGGCCTCGAGTCGCGCAAGCGGCGCTCCCACGCAGTGGTGTATCCCACGACCAAACCCAAGGTGGAGTCGCGGAGCACTTCGATCCAGCACGACTTCGTTCGGTCGGTCGAACTTCGACGGATCGCGGTTCGCTGCGGCCCACAAGAGAAGGACCGTGGAACCGGCCCGAATTTCGACCCCGAGCAACTCGGAGGTTTGCGCCGCGTGTCGAAGGTGGTAGCGAAAGGGTGACTCCAGCCTCAACACTTCCTCGATGAAGGGGGTGATGAGCTCTGTCTCACCGCGCAGTCGCGCTTGTAGGTCCGGCTTAGTCGCCAGCAAATGGATTGCGTTGCCGAGCAGGCTCGTCGTCGACTCGCCGCCAGCGCTGAGCAAGGTGTGCATGATGACAAGGCCTTCGCCGAGTTCCATGTCTCCGCTGTTCACCGCGGTTGCGATCACCCCGAGTATTCCCTCACCACCACCGTCCATCGCCTGCTGAAGTTGGTCGCCGATCCAAAAGAAGATCTCAGCCGTGCGTTCCATCCGAGTCAATATCTCGCTCAGTGGTTGGGTGGCGGCAAGCATGGCCGTCGAATCGAAGGCCGCATCGAGAAGTCTCTCGGGATCCTCCGCGCGAAAGCCGATGAGCTTGCTCACGACTCGGATCGGTATCGCGTTGGCGATCTCGTCCATGATCTCGATCGGAGAGCGGGTCAACGCCTGTGCAATGCGGTCCTGTACCAGTAGTTCGATGTCAGAGCGAAGCTCCGCCATGCGTCGTGCTACGAGCTCAGGAAACACCGTGCTGCGATGCACGGTGTGTACCGGAGGATCTGCTGTTGCCAACGCGTTGCCGCCGTCGCCGGCTTCGAACGGAAGGAGCTCGGGGTCCCCCGCGTCGTTGCAATAGACGAGCGAGTGGATGTTCGACGAGAAATCATCGACGCGGTTCACTGCTTCTGCGACCGCGTCGAATGAGCTGATGACCACGATGTCGGTCCCCGGGACACACCACACGGGCGCTTCGTCGACGAGGCGCCGATAGAAGGGATACGGATTTTCGATCACATCGGGATCGAGCAAGAGGCTTGGCGAGAGCGCTTCGTCCGTGGCTTCAAGACTCATAGACTTTTGCCCCTTGTGGGTGGTGACCTCCGCGTCGGCATCATAAGCGGTGCGCCGATCAGCCGACCAAGCTTCCAGAAAGGAACACGGAAGCCGGGTCGCATTCCTTCGAGGCTTGCGATTTTGCAAAGGCAGGAACGATGCGAAGTGCTTACCTTCACCTCAGAGACGACCGCTGCGCCGGTAGGGGCCCAGCTTCAAAACAAGCCCCTACCGAAAGGCCCGTCCTGCTCCTCTCTTCTCGAAGGGAGAGGTTGAGCGTCACCCCGTGCAGATACAACCCACAGGACCGGCCGGGTTCCAGGGGTGTCCCGGACAGGAACAGGTATAGCCACCAGACGTGAAGGATTCGGATGGTTATCCTCGCGACGCCTCCTGGATCCGCGCCTCCTGGATCCGCGCCTTGTCAACGGAAACACGCGTGCAAGCCGTTTAAGGCGTGGGCGTTGCGATTCGACGTTGTCGCTCAGCTGATTATCTGCCATGGTTCATGTTGAATCGACGTTCGACAAATTCGCATCACGCGCATTCGTAGTGATGGGTCTGCGATACCTTGACGCTTGCATCTCTACGTCTTAGGGCTCTGTCGACCGTACGACGGGAGATTTTCTTCACGTCCGATGGCGCAGGAGCACCAAAGCTGTGATTACGGCGCACGCTCCTGCGAGGGTGATAAGCGAAAGCTTTCGCGCAGATCGGACGGCGCGCTCCGCTGCCACCTGCGCGGTCTCGCCGGCCTCCAACAATCTGTTGAGTACCTCGAGCGTGTTCTCTACCTTTTCCAACCGCTTGTCCACCAGGTCCTCCGCTCGCTGGAAGCGTGTCTCCATATCAGTCATTTGGGCAACCTCCGGGTGCATCGACGAGACTCGTTCGGGCCTGGGGCATCAGGTCCCGGAACGGACCTCGCATCTCAGATTCGTTGTTGGACGCACTAGCACCCCCTTCGTTGATGGATAGCTAGCGCCTCCACAAGTATCGGAGCTGGGCGAGCAGTGGACATCCCGCGGGCGCGTGAGAGTGCTGCTGCGAAGCTGAGACGCGTCCACACGTCGAGGGGTCTCTCTCCTAACCGGGCGAAGCGGGCACCCGCGGGCGCGTGATGTACTTCAGGCGGTCCTGCCAGATCATGTGCAATGGAAGTCGAGGTATTCGAGGGAAGATTCACCACTGAAGCACCGCTCGAACCACCGCTAAATAGCAGCCTCTGATAGCGCTCCTTGCAGGAATACGCCGAACATCCCGTGACTGCGGGATGTTGGAACCACGACCAGCTGTAAGGCTTCAGAGGTAGATGCTGCTCGTCGCAGAAGGGTCGTAAAACCTGGAGTCACCGTGTTCGTCTTCTTCTCGAACAAGTTGGGTTGTCTGGGTTCCCTTGTGGTCTCGATTGTCGTGACGGGGATCCTCATTGCGATCTTCAGCCACTGAGCCTGCCAAGCGGTCCTCGCCAGGCCCGATCACATACTGTGTGGGGCCCCATCGACCGCGGGTAATAACCCTGCAGAGCGTCCTCATCGTCTCGCTATTGGAGCTGTGTGGGTGTCGCTTTCTACGCCGAACGAGCCACCGTCGAGCGCGGCGCCGCGGTCCTTGGTCACCTGAATCTCTTCTGGCTTTTCGCCGCGGTAGCCGCCGAGACAATCTCGATGGCGGCATTTGCATTTGTTCAACACCGAATAATCGTCGCCAGTGGCGGCCGATTGAGCGTCGCCTGTACTCTCAACCACATATCTCGCCAACGCCATTGCAGTCGGCATCCCGGTGGTGGGATCAGACATGGCGACCGGATTCGCATATCAGCAGTTCCGCAAACGAGGAGTCGACTCCGAATTGACGAGTGCTGCTCTGTCGGTGGCCGGGATCGTCTCTACGATCTCGTTCACCGTTGTCGTAGCCGTCGGGGCTGTGCTCTCGGGCAATCCCGACGCTGCCGCCGGTACCGTTGGCGGCGCGCTCCTCGTTGTGGCCCTCTTCGTGCTCTTTGTCGTCAGCTTGCGGTCTTCCGCAGGTCGCGCTCGCCTGGAGGGTATTGGCACCAGATGGATCCGCTTCTCACGCCGCATTCCGCACCGAAGCGTCAGAAATGGAGGAACCGATGTGGATGCTTGGCTCGAGAGCGTCAGTGCGATCCATCTCGGGGTGGGTCCTCTGCTCGGAGCAGTCGCGTATGGAGCAATCAACTGGCTCGGAGACGCTTTCTGCCTCGTTTTCGCAATCATGGCTATCGGCGATCCGGTGCCTTGGCGCTCCGTCTTTCTCGTTTGGTTAGCAGGGAATGGCGCCGCCTCCTTCAGCCCGGCCCCCGCTGGGATCGGCGTGGTCGACCTTGCGGTGATCGCCGTTCTCACGGCATCGGGACTCCACGGGCCGAGAGCCGTGGCCGCTGTCCTCCTGTATCGGATCGTGGCTTTCAAAGCGATACTCACAACGGCTTGGCTGGTCCAAAGAGCGGTCGCTCAACGCCGTATTTACGCCAAGTCATGACCATCAGCCTGCGTCCGCAGAAAACGAAATGAGCGACATGCCGACCGCCGGCCAAAAACAGAACGAGCCCAACCGGTCGCCTCCGATCCGCGCCCGCATCTACGCCACGTTGGCGCTGCTCCTGATCGCCCTCGTTTTTGCCCTTTTGGTGGCGCGCACATTCGGGAAGGCCTGGTACCTGTTGGCGGCGCTCGTCGCGGTGAGTTTGACCGTCTCGGCGATCTGGATAGCTATCACAAACCGCCGATGGCGGTTCGTGGCATTGGTGGTGGGGCTCCTCTCCATCGGCGGAGCGATCGCCTCTCTATGGGCGGCAAACACCGGGGTCGTCGTGATCGCGCTCGCCGCTGCCGGCGTCGGCCTGGTAGGCATCTTCGGCTCCCTGGCCCTCCGCCGGGAGCTGCGCGATGCCACCTCGTCGCGATGGCGTTCGGTGCCGCCCGCCATCCACCCGGTGCTCATCATGAACCCGAAGTCCGGTGGGGGGAAGGTGGCGCAAAACCAACTCGAACGCAAGGCAGCCGAGCGTGGCATCGGGACCGTCGTGCTGAATTCCGGCGACGACCTCCGCGCACTGGCCGAGGCGTCGGTGAATGGTGGCGCGGACGTCATCGGCATGGCAGGTGGCGACGGCTCACAGGCTTTAGTGGCTTCGGTGGCCTCATCGCACGGTGTCGGCTACGTGTGCATTCCTGCCGGAACCCGGAACCACCTAGCTCTGGACCTCGGCCTTGACCGGAACGACATTGTCGGCGCACTCGACGCATTTGGCGCGGCCAACGAAACCTCCATCGACCTTGCATCTGTAAACGGACAGACCTTTGTGAACAATGTCTCTCTCGGCGTGTACGCCACGATGGTGGCGTCGGAGGACTACAGGGAACAGAAGGCAAAAACTGCCCTCGCCACACTCGAAGAGCGGCTCGGCCCCGACGCCGCTCCCTTCGACCTCCACGTCGACGGCCCCGAAGGACGCATTGACAACCCACAGATCGTCCAGATCTCGAACAACCCCTACATCCTCACTTCGCTGAGCGGTTTCGGCACTCGGCCTCGCATCGACACCGGTCAACTTGGCATCGTGGTCGCCAAGGTCGGGGGACCGCGCGGACTCCCTCGTCTCGTCCAGACCAAGAACAACGGAGAACTGAAACCTTTCCCGGGGCTCAATCGATGGAGCGCGCGGACTGTAGAGGTTCGCTCGTCGTCTCCGGTACCCGCAGGGATCGACGGCGAGTCGGCCTTGTTCGAGCCTCCGCTCCGCTTCGCGTGTCGACCCGCAGCGCTGCGCGTCCGACTCGCCCACATCCCGACGGCCTCACCGGCCGTGCGTCGGTCCCCCCTCGGCGCCTCGACGGTCGTCGGCCTCTGGTCCCTCGTCCTCGGCCGTCCCAGTGGATTGGTGTGACTGAATGGATTCGGTGTGCCTGAATGGATTGGTGTGACTGATTGAGCGTCAGGCAGGACTTGTGAATCGTCAACCCTTAGTTGACACACTCGGTCTCGTCAGCCTATAGTTGACGCCTTGCCAGACTTTCCGATTTCCCTGGACAAACTCATCAGCTACATCAAGGCGCAGCGCCCCGAAGGGGACCCGCTCGAGCAGCTTTCCGAAGCTGTCAACGTCGCAGCCCGTCTCGAGGAACAGTCCGACGCAGTGATCGGTTACTTCGTCGAGCAGGCACGCGCTTCGGGCGAGTCCTGGAGTCAAATCGGCGCAAGCATGGGAGTTTCCAAACAAGCTGCTCAAAAGCGTTTCGTGTTGCGCGCGGACGACTTGGGCGCCGAGAGCAAGGCGTTCTCGCGGTTCACCCCCCGGGCACGAAATGCTGTGGCGACAGCAGGCCAAACCGCCGCGGCCGCCGGGGCGGACGCTGTCGACGCCACTTACCTCGCGGCCGGGCTGCTGACCGAGCCGGAAGGCCTGGCTGTGAAGATCGTCCGCCGGCTCGGCGTGACAGAAAAG
>DASPVS010000514.1:0-3426 GCA_035622235.1 Acidimicrobiales bacterium
AACGGAATCCTCCCTGTACCCACCCCGCTTCCAGTCGCGTTCCGAACGTCTCGAATGGGGACGCAGGGCGGAGCGATATCATTACCTCGATGGAATCAGTGCGCCGTATCGAAGACGAAAAAGCCGAATTGCCTGGTGAAACGCCTCACTGGCGTGGGATCAACCACTTGGCCCTCATCACTACGGACATGGACGCGACTGTCCGCTTCTACCACGGTGTCCTCGGCGCACGCCTCGTGGCTCATCTCGGGAACGAGCATTTTCGTCACTACTTCTTCGAGTTCGGGGTCGAGAACACCGTTGCTTTCTTCGAGTACCGAAACGTGGAGCTCGAACCGTACGCAAAGCCAGCCGGGGTCCCGGACCCCCGCGCCATCCAGTTCGACCACCTCTCCTTCAACCTGCCCGACGAAGAAGCGCTGTTCGCGCTCCAGTCGCGTCTCAAGGCCGCCGACTGCGAAGTCACGGAGATCGTGGACCACGGGTTCATCCGGTCGATCTATTTCACCGATCCGAACGGCATCGCGCTCGAGGCATCGTGGTGGGTCACAGACGTAACCGGCCGTCCCGCCGACTACGGCGACGAGAATCTGTTCTCCGACCCGGATCCCGTCCCGGCGGTCGAAGAGATCCGTCGCGACGGGGAGTTGTCCTCTACTCCTTCGACCCGGCTGGTCTGAGCTTTCTGAGCTTTCGACCGAGCCGGACCGGCAGGTCCGAGCCGTTGACCCAGCCGGTCCGAGCCGTTGACCCAGCCGGTCTGAGCTTTCGACCCGGCTGGACCGAGGTTTCGACTCAGCTGTCTGACGCAGTCAGCGTCCGCGATTTGGACGGGCGCAGACGAGCTGTGGACGAGTACGGTGCCGGTTTCGAAGCAAGGAAACTCGGATCAACGCGGACCGTCGCGACGGTAGGAAGTACTCGGACTCGGACTCGGACTCGGACGGAGAAGAACGAAGATGCTTGCGCTTGTCTATGGGGTAAGGCCTGACGAATGGGAGCCTCCCGGCGATGCGAACAGACTCGTGCGCAGGCTTGCGCGGACTCCTATGAAGTTGCAGGACATCGAGCCGGCTCGACCCGACGTTCGCGGTTGGATGACGGCGAAGACGAAATTCACGGGCATATGTGGCTCAGACGCCAAACAAGTCTTCATGGACTTCGGCGATGACAACAGCGATAGTCCGCTCGGGCACCTCTTCACGTTTCCCACCGTCCTCGGTCATGAGGTGGTCGCGGAGGTTGCCGAAATACCCGACGAATCCGGTGGTCTCGAGGTGGGCCAGCGTGTCGTCCTCAACCCCTGGCTCTCGTGTGGTCCGCGCGGCGTCGATCCGATATGTGAGTCCTGCGCAGCCGGTGATTTCAGCATGTGCTGGAACTTCACTCGCGGGCCGATCGCAGCCGGGATACACACGGGTACTTCTTCCGACGCGCCAGGTGGTTACGCGGAATACCTCCCGGCACACCACTCGATGCTCATTCCTGTCCCGGATTCGATCCCCGACGAGGTCGCCGTGCTCGGAGACCCTTTCGCTGTTTCGCTCCACTCCGTCACCCGTCATCCACCTCCGCCCGCGGGACGTGCGCTCGTCTACGGAGCCGGAGCCCTCGGCACGACCGCTACAGCGATACTCCGCTCGCTTCATCCCGACACAGAGGTGATGGTCGTCGCCGCGCATCCAGCGCAAGCGGCGATGGCACGGAGTCTTGGCGCGGAGGTTGTCGAACCCGAGCCACGCTTGGCGCTACTCGAAAGGGCAGCCGAATGGTCAGGCGCAAAACTCCAGCCGACTCCCGGAGGTGAAGGAGGCCTCCCGATGGCTCACCCGGGGGGAATCGACGTCGTCTACGACACGATCGGAACAGCCCAGACGGCAGAGGTCGGCGTGCGCCTTCTTCGAACGAGGGGCACGCTCGTAAAGAGCGGGGTGCACGGGCCGGCCCGTTGGGAATTTTCCCCCCTCTACTTCAAGGAGATCTCGTGGGTGGGTTCCAATGCCTTCGGGATCGAGGAGGTAGACGGCATCCGGATGCACGGCATCGCCCATTACCTCCGACTGGTCGAACAGAACCGGATCGACTTGACCGGCATGCTCACCCACACGTTTCGACTCGAGAATTGGCGCGATGCATTTGTGACGCTGGCCGATCAACACGAGACGGGTGCGATGAAGGTCGCGTTCGACTTCCGCTGAAACTGCCTCGAATCGAGTGCCCGGGATCCAATCGAGTAACACTGGCTCCAATCGAGTGCTCGGGCTCCAATCGAGTGCCCGGGCTCCAGTAGGACTCCAATCGAGTGCCCGGATACCGGCGGGATAGCATTCGACCGATTTCGAGGAAAGGGGAACCCATGGGCTTGAACCTGGCGGGCAAACGCGTCCTCGTGACCGGTGCATCTTCAGGAATCGGTGCCGGCCTTGCCGAAGCCTTCGCACAGAAAGGTGCAGTCGTGGGCATCTGCGCGAGACGCCGTGATCGTCTCGCCGAGGTACTAGACAAATGCAGGCGTCACTCGCCGGAGAGCGCCATGTGGATCACCGACCTCGCGGATTTCGACGCCGTCGACCGGCTGGCCGAGGAGGTGGTCGACGCCTTCGGTGGAATCGACGTGCTGGTGAACAACGCCGGGATCCCGAAGCGCCGCCATGTGACCCGCCTCGATCCGGCAACCGTGGAAGCCGTGATGAGAATCAACTACCTCTCACCGGTTCGGCTCACGCTCGCGCTTCTACCGCAGATGCTCGATCGGGAGGAAGGTCGCGTCGTGAACATCTCATCGGTCGCGGCGCCGCTCAGTTCCCCCGGTGAGGCCGCCTACGACGCGTCCAAAGCGGCACTGACCGCTTTTTCGGAGGCCATGGCGATCGACCTGTGGCACACCGGGGTGAAGGTCATGACGGTTTATCCCGGAGTGATCGACACCGAGCTCTTCACCCTCCCAGACAACGACCCGCTCGTGACCGGGGTCGAGGCCCAGCCGGTTTCCGATCTGGTAGACGCAGTACTCGAAGGTCTCGCGAACGATGCCGTGCAGGTCTACGTGCCGTCGTGGTTCGTCGACATCGTCACCGGAAAGTTCCAAAACCTGGAGGGGTTCATGTCGGGAGCGGCTGATTTCGTGCGACAAGCCAAAGCGGAGACGGGCAAGTGACGAGTCGTCGGAAGTTCCGTTTCTCAGCACAGATGTCCAAAGCGCCTGAGGCTTCTGCGACGTCGTGGGCGGCACAGGCCCGGAAGGCGGAAGACCTGGGTTATTCGGCGCTTCTCATGCCCGACCACTTCGGTGACCAACTCGCGCCGGTGCCGGCTCTGGTCGCAGCAGCGGATGCTACGTCGACACTTCGGGTGGGAACTCTGGTGTTCGACAACGACTACCGCCATCCCCTCCTCCTCGCCAAGGAGGCCGCCACGTTGGACGTT
>DASPVS010000515.1:0-5590 GCA_035622235.1 Acidimicrobiales bacterium
CCGAGGAGGATCGACGGCCGAGCCCAGCCCGGGCCCTTCACCACTCAATTCTTCAAGCTCCATTTGATGTCAGACGGAGTCGCCATGCGGGCACGGTCTCCGGATACTCGATCCGCGCGTGGGCCCCTCGCGTCTCCTCCCTCATCTCTGCCGAACGAAGAAGCGCGCGAGACACCTCGACAAGGTTCGCCAGCTCTCCTCGGTCGCGGCCAGGTTCGAACCCGTCCGCGACAGCGCTGGCTTCGTTGACCTCGCGCGTCGTGGCCGCGAGCGAATCGAGCGAGCGCAGGACTCCTGCGCCTTCGGTCATCGCGCGTTGCAGGCAGTGGCGCGCTTTGTCGATGTCGGCAGACTCGACGCGGCGTGTCGATATTCCTACGTTGGCTTTCGCGCCGGCATGGACTTCGACGAGCCGGCACGGGATTGCCGCATCGTACGCGCTCTCCCCGAGATCATCCGTGCCGCGGTACAACCAACCGCGCATTGCACCGGTTGCCTCTACGTGTGACTTCCCCCGCGCGATCGCCTCGGACAGCCGTGCAGCGAACACCATTCCTTCGAGAAGGGAATTGGACGCAAGGCGGTTCGCACCGTGCACACCGGTGCACGCAGCCTCACCGGCTGCCCACAAACCTTCGAGCGTGCTCGCCCCGTCGAGGTCCGTGAGGATCCCTCCTGAGATGTAGTGAGCCGCCGGTGCTATCGGTAACAGCTCATTGCTCGGATCCAGACCCGCTGCGTGAAGCGAGCTCGCCAACGTGGGAAACCTCTCGTCGAACGACTCGAGACTGCGCGCGTCCAGCCAGAGGTGGTCGACGCCCTGTTCTGCCATCCGTTGCGCCATGGCCCGACTGACGACGTCACGAGGAGCGAGCTCGTCGACGAAACGGTCCCCTCGCGCGTCACGCAATTTCGCACCGTGTCCGCGCAGCGCCTCGGAGAGAAGCGGGCGTGGCATAGCGGGATGGTGCAGCGCTGTGGGATGGAACTGGAAGAACTCGACGTCTGCCACACCTACACCCGCGCGGAGCGCCATCGCGATCCCGTCGCCGGTCGCTTCCTTCGGGTTCGTGGTCACGGCGTAGAGCTGCCCGGCACCACCGGTCGCGATCACGACGTGGTCTGCGCGAACCACTTGCATCTCTCCGTCGGGACCCGACGCGACGACCCCCCGGCACCTACCGGACTCGACTATGAGATCGATCGCGAACCAGCTCTCGAGAACCGCGGTGGCGGTGCTCTCGACGGCAGAGACGAGCGCCCGCTCGACCTCCGCCCCCGTCGCGGCGCCACCGGCGTGCAGCACCCTCGCGGTGGAATGTCCCCCCTCGCGAGAGCGCGCGAAAGAGCCCCCCGCTTCCCGGTCGAACACGGCGCCGAGCGCGATCAATTCGCGCACTCTGAGTGGGCCTTCGTCGACGAGGACGCGCACTGCGTCGACATCGCAAAGTCCGGCCCCCGCGGCCAACGTGTCAGCCAGATGAAGGTCTGTCGAGTCCTCGTCGCCACCGAGGACCGCTGCGACTCCTCCTTGGGCCCAACGCGTCGCCGACTGCGAGAGCTCTGCTTTTGTGAGCACTCCTACGCGCATGCCCGGGATCTGGGCGAGACGCACCACGACCGAGAGCCCGGCAACCCCCGATCCGACCACGAGGACGTCGAGGTCCAGAGCCCGTTTCCCCGTCAGGCCGAAACTCCCTGCTCCTCGACGACGCCCAAGTGCGAATGGGGCGACTGCGTAGGCACGTTTTCTGAATCGACGTGCACGATCCGCGGCTCGAAGGCGGAGAGCTCCGATTCCTCGTAGTCCGCGTACGTGAGCACGATCACCTTGTCACCGCGCTGGACCAGGCGAGCTGCGGCTCCATTGAGGCAAACCTCACCGGGGCCGCCCAAGATGGCGTACGTCTCGAAACGCGCACCGTTGTCGATGTCGAGCACCGACACCTGCTCCCATTCCCGTATGTCCGCAAGCTCCATCAGCACAGGATCGAGGCTGATCGAACCGACATAGTTCAGATCCGCGTCGGTCACCGTCGCTCGGTGGATCTTGGACTTCATCATTCGCCGGCGCATTTGGCTCAACTCTCCCTTTTGTTGGTTTTGTTGGTGCCGTGGCCGGCGAGCACCGGCTCTTGCGACCCTGGAGCGGTCGCTCCCTCGTTGTCGATCAGCCTTACTTCCCCCACGGTCGCGGCGATCAGAAGACGAACGTTCCCTGCCAGCTCGTGAGGAGTCTCGAAGGTCTCTGCGTCGACCGCCACGGCGTAGTCCAAGGCGACGAGCGGTTCTCCACCCAAGATCTTCGCCATCGCTGCGTTCACAATTCGAGGCCACCTTTCCCCTGCGCGAACGGCATCGAGCCCCGCCTCGATCGCCTGGTGCAACACCCCCGATGCGAGCCGCTCGCTCGGGGTGAGCCGGGCGTTCCTGCTGGACAGCGCGAGGCCGTCGGGCTCGCGGATCGTGGGGCATCCCACGACGTCCACTGGCAGCGAGAGGTCCGCTGCGAGTCGTCGAACCACGGCCAGTTGTTGGAAGTCCTTTTCGCCGAAATAGGCGCGGCAGCGTCCGGCTAGCGCGAACAGTTTCGTAACCACCGTCGCCACTCCATCGAAGTGTCCGGGGCGCGAAGCCCCTTCGAGGACGTCGGTGAGACCTGCGACATGAACTGTGGTGCACGGAGGATCCGGGAAGCTCGGGTACATCTCCTCGATCGAAGGAGCGAACACGATCGAGGCACCTGCTTCCTCGGAGACGACGAGATCGGTTCCGAGATCGCGGGGGTAGGCGGCGAGGTCCGACGCGTCGCCGAACTGCAGGGGATTGACGAAGACCGTGACGACGACGACGTCGCACTCGGACACGGCCCGCTCGATCAGGGACCGATGTCCGAGGTGCAGTGCGCCCATCGTCGGGACCAGTCCGATTTTGCGACCGATCGCCCGCTCGGAGTCGAGCGTGAGAGCGAGCTCCTGGGCCTTTGAGATCACACGCAAGGAACGGGCTCCTCGACCAAGCGACGCGCTAACGCCACACACGCGTCGTAGGCCTCGATCTCGTCTTCGGCCATCGCTTCGCGATGCCGCTGGAGCGTGGCGAGATCTGCACGGGCCGCCGGGCCAGTTAGGGCTGCCGACGGGCCCATCGAAGTGACGTCGGCGAGCGCGCAAGCCGTCAACCCGAGGAACATGTCGAGGTCGAGGCCCGATTGCGCTGCAATGCGCTCGACCTGTCCGAGAAGGGCGACAACGTGGTTCGACGCTATGCACGCCGCCGCGTGGTACGCGTCGCGTTTCGCGTCGTCGACCGCTACAGGCTTGCCCCCGAGGAGCGTCGCGAGATGGGTTGCCATCGGATCACCATCGACGGCGAATGTGATCCCCGAGAGAAGCCGGATGACCCCGATGTGCTCGTCCGGCAGGGGCGCGAGCGGATGAAGAGACCCACGGCGCAGATGGGGTTGGAGCACATCCAGACCGAGGGCGCCCGAGAGGTGCATCACGACCGTGGTGGGAGACGGGACCACCGAAGCAGCCACACCCGCGATCTCGGTATCGCTTGTGGAAATGATGATTGCGTCGACTCCCTGTGCAGCCCAGCGCGCGTCGTCGTCTCGCCCGAGTATCCCGGCGACCTCGACTCCCACTTTTTCGAGCGCCGCGGCAAACGACCTCCCGGCTCGACCGGGGCCGATCATTCGAACAGCAGTCACCCGGACCCCTTTCTGCGCTCCAGCCCACGTAGGTGCCGGTCGCGTCAGGCGATCGGATCAGTACGTTTCGAGTGTACCGACCTCGACTACGTCGCCACCAGCCAGGGCCAAACGCTTCGGTGGGACGAGATCAGGGGCCAGATCCGCGAGGGGCGCGAGGACGAAGCGCCTCTCCCACATTCGGGGGTGCGGAACGACGAGGTCGGGTTCGTCTACAACCAGATCGTCGACGAGAAGGACGTCGACATCGAGTGAGCGAGGGCCGAACCTGACTTCGCGGACACGCTGTGCGTCTTTTTCGAGACGCTGGCACAACTCGAGTAGCTGGCGCGGCGTCAACGTGGTGTGCAACTCCGCTACCAGGTTCAGGAACGGTCCCTGTCCTGGCGGCCCGCCGACCGGCTCGGTCTCGTAGAGCGGCGAGACCGCCCAGACGTCGGGGAGCTGCGCGACGGCGCGGCGCAAATGTTCGGCCCGGTCCCCCAGGTTCGAGCCGAGACCGAGAAAGGCGCGCGCCTCAGGTTCTTTGACCGTCCCGTCTCCGTGTTGTGCGCACTCCGGCGCTTGCGAGGTCGAGAGGAACCGGTGGACGCAACTTTCGAACGGCGACCGTAACGGAGTCGAGAAGTGGCTCTTCGAGAAGCGCTTCCGCAACTTCGCCTGCAAGCGATTCGAGAAGGTGGTGCGAGCTCTGGCGGACGATCTGAGCCGCCTTTTCGGCCACCCGCCCGTAGTCGACCGTGTCGTCGATGGCGTCGACATCTCCAGCGCCGTCGACAAGGGTCAGATCGATGTCGAGCTCGAAAGGCTGGAGCTGTGAGCGCTCCTCGGCCAGGACACCGTGACTGCCCAAGACGCGAAGACCTCGTAATTCGATGGTCGTAGAGCTCATCCTTCGTCCGGAGCGACCGCCTGTGCAACGAGGTCGCGGCCCTGCGGGCCCATCTGGTGGCCGACGAGCCTCTCGACTACGGCGATCGCCTGTGGGCCCGCGTTCAGACGGCGCGACCAGAGCAGGTAGCCAGCGACCACCCCCATGACGCGGTCGCCCAGCTCCTCTTGATGGACGAGCACCCGCTCGCCCTCGCCGAGCCACGAGTCGAGGTTGGTGTACAAATCATGAAGGACCTCCCGGGCGTCTCCCGAACGGCTCAGCGGAAAATGAGACCAAGCGAGGCCCCCCTCGTCGTAAGCGGCGAGATTGTGCTGGGACGGGAGCAGGGACACGACTCGGCTGAAACCTTGCACCCTGAGCCAGATGATCTCCTCTTGACGGCGTACCCGGCGGTGGTTGGGGGCGAAACCCCCGGGTCGTTCGCTAACGGCGAGGTGGTCGCGCACAACCCACGTGAAGTTGCGCGGCGATATCCCTGCCGCCCACTTGCCCCTCATCGAGATGCCTCGGGGGCTGCCTCGAGGGTTGCATCCAGCCGGCTGGGGCCTACGAGCGCCGCAGCCTGGACGGTCTCTGCGACGTCGTGGACCCTCACCATTGCCGCGCCGGCAAGCATCGCCCAGACCGCCGTTGCCAACGACGCGGCCAACCGCTCGTCCACCCCCGTCTCCTTTCCGTCGCTGCGCGGCGCAAGCTTTGCAACAAAACTCTTGCGACTGGTTCCTACGAGAACCGGATAACCGGTCCCGACCAACGACGAAAGATGTTTCAACAAACTCAAGTTATGGCCGATCTCTTTGCCGAAGCCGATCCCGGGGTCGACCCACACCTCGCTCACACCAGCGTCGTTCGCTGTCCGGGCGCGGTCCACCAAGAAACCGAAAACCTCACCAACGACATCGCGGTATTGCGGCCGCTTCTGCATCGTCCGCGGCGTCCCCTGCATGTGCATCGCAACCCAGCCGACTCCCGCGCTCGCC
>DASPVS010000516.1:0-4180 GCA_035622235.1 Acidimicrobiales bacterium
CATACAGCCCCCTGTCGACCGTCTCGGGGGATGCGGTACATCTTCTTGCGACTGTGTCCTTCGCGAAGATCAAGGATGCTCCCATGTCCGGCACGGTCACCTTCTCGGCGACCAACATTCACCACACCTCGGTGACCCTTACCTGCAAGACGGGTGATCCCGCGACGGTCAACAAGGACGGACGCGCCCAGTGTGACCTGACCGCACCGACGTTCTTCGCCTCGGGCGGTCCGTATGTCATCGCCGCCTCTTATTCGGGCTCCTCGGACGGGAACTTCGACAAGAGCACCGGAACGACGACGATCACCCCTGCTGTGGCCTCGACGAAGATCTCACTGAAGCTCTCCCCCAAAAAACCCAATAGCAGCAGCGGAGAGACCGTCACGGCAGATGTCAAGGCGGGTCCCGGCACTGCGGGTCTATATGGGGACGTCGTCTTCGTCATCACTTCGTCGAACGGTCGGAAGGCGGACCTCGTCTGCTCTAACTCGACGCTTCCGAAAAGGGAAACCGTGCCGCTGACCGGCCACGAGGCCGTGTGCGATATCCCGACCGGATGGTTGAAGGTTCCGTCAGCAACCAGCAGCACGAAACACCCGTTCGACGCTTGGACGATCGTCGCGCAGTTCGATGGCAATGCCGACTACTCGGCTCCGCAAATCGCCGCTCACAAACAGGGCAAGGATTTCGACTGAGACGTCATGATTCTCCGGAGCCGGCTCCGGAGCTCTCAAAGCCCGATCCCCATTCTGGTCACAAGCAGGCCTGTCGTCAGAAGCAATCCTGCTGCCGAAGGCAATGCTGTGGTGACAGCAATCCTGGGCCTGCGGTGCGGTTCTTGTCGCTGGCCGTTGCCGGACGAGGAGCACTACGGTGCGCCGTGGAGGGTCAAGGCTTTGCGCGAGGGAGGTAGGCGCTGTTGTTGTTCGCACACGAAGTACACCGTGTCGCCGGAGCCAAGGAGGACGAGTTCGATTCTGCGTTCCGCGAAGTATGGATGCCTGCGCTGGGCGACAGCGACGAGGCGCGTCTGCTTTGGTACCTGAGACTCGCGCACGGGAGTGGTGCTGCTTATACGGTGGTCACCGTCACCGGGATCAAAGATGCCGCCGCCTGGCAGGCGCTCGCGGAGCGGGTTCGCGTCGGCGACCTCCAAAAGTGGTCGGCTGAGGTCGACTCCATGCGCCACGGATCCGATGCCAAGGTCCTCGTGCCCGTGCCCTGGTCGCCGCTGCAGGATCTGGACCTGACCTCGGTACCGACGACTGGCGAAGAGCACGACCCGACGATGTACATGGAGGACACGGCTTGGCCGTACCCCGGGGGGCTCGAGGCGTATCTCCAAGCTGCAGGGAGCCTCTACGAGCAGACTCTGTCGCGTTCGAAACAAGCGGGCCACGCCATTTTGGACATGGAGGCCGCATTCCAGCCGGCCTACGGGACGCATCACGGCACGGAAGTAATCCTCTGGCAGAAGATCGTCGACCACTCTGCTTTACTTCACCTGCTCACCCACGACACTCCGCCGTCCTACAAGGTCCCTGGCACTTGGATGAACGACGCACTCAAGGTCAGAGATCGCTGGGAGAGTCGACTCTTACGCACCGTGAGCTGGTCGCCCTGTTGTTGATCCTCCCGATTCTCCGCCGGCGGTCAGATCTCCCTACGATGTTCGCATGAAGCGAGTTCTCGGAGTCGGATTTTTCAGCCTCACGCTGTTAGCAGGACTGTGCCTCGGGTTTTCGCAGACAGCCGGCGGAACGTCTTGGTGGGTTCCCCCCCTCGGAAATCAACCGTGGCAATGGGAGCTGAGTAATCCCCTGAACCTGAACAGCGCGTTGGACATGGGTACAGACGATCATCTGCCAGGGGGCGCGCTCGCTCCTGCGCCGCTCATCTACGACATCGATGGCATCATCAATCCGGCGTCGACGGTGAGCGCGTTGCACGCGATGGGCAAACATGTCGTCTGCTACATCGAGGTCGGGGCAGCCGGGAACTACTACTCGGCCGCGCAAGAGGGTATCTCCACGACCTACTACGATCAGTTGGAAGCTGCCGGCGAGTTCGGGAACAAGGTCCCGGGGTATCCCGAGTACTACTTGAACATCCAGTCTTCTGAAACGCTCAGCATCATCGAATCGATGATCTCCCAGCAGTGCGCGGCAAAAGGATTCGACGCCGTGGAAACCGACATAGACGAGGAGTACGCGAGCAATAGCGGTTTCCCTCTTACGAAAGCGATCGAAGAGAGTTATATGGAAACCCTGGCTGTCTACATGCATGGGCTCGGTCTCGGCTGGTGGATCAAGAATCCGGACGACACCGGTGACGACTATGCCACCGACATGTACCCCTGGGCGGACGCAGTTCTCACGGAACAATGCAACCAGTACAAGACGTGTGGCCTCCTGTCCGCTTATGTGGGAAACAAGGCTGTGTTCAACGCCGAGTACACCCTCCCCAGATCTGCGTTCTGCGCGAAAGACGACTCACTCGGTTTCAACGGAGCAAAGTTCAACGTCGCCCTGACAGGCATTCGAAAGCCTTGCCAATAGCCGCTACAGGCCAATCTCAGGGTCTATCCCGGCATTCGCTCGTGTCTTCGGTGCGATCGTTGACGATACGGCCGTCGAGCATCTCGACGATCCTATGGGCGGCCTTCGCCACGGCGGAATCGTGAGTGACTAGCACGATCGTGACGCCGCGGTCTGCTTGAAGCCCGCGGAAGATATCCAGGACCGTCTCCACCGAAGAACTGTCCAGGCTTCCCGTGGGCTCATCTGCAAGAAGGACCGCCGGTGTTGAAAGTAGCGCTTGAACCAGGGTGACGCGCCGGGTCATCGAAAGAAAGGGTCGAACGTCCCTTGGACCACCTCTCGTGCGGCGATGAATCGGGTCAGCTCTGAAGGCTTACAAAAGCTCGTGGCGGAAGTATCCCCCAGGGCCGAGTGTGTATGGATGACTCTGGACCAAGATGGTCGACGGAGTGGAGGGTCCGTCGCGTGCGTCGACCACCACGTATTTGTGGTCGATCTCCAAGTGCAGGATGTGGCCCCGATACTCGAGTGGGAACGCGAGCTGCTCGAGCTCACGTGGCAAGCGAGGATTCAGCCACAGGGCGTCGGCTCGCACCTCGAGCCCGGTGTAGCACCGAGTGAGGATGTCCGCGGTACCACCCATCGCACCTAAATGGATTCCTTCTCGCGTGGTGCCGCCCTGGCTGTCCTGTACGTCGATGGACAGTGCTTTGCGATAGAGACGCCAGGACTCACGCCTGTTTTCTCGAGCGTTGACCCACGCGTGGACGACGCGCGAGAGCGACGAACCGTGTACGACTCGGTGCGAATAGAACGCTACGGTTCGGCGTATGGCGTCGGCTTGAAAGTCCAGACCCAGCCGCTCGAGGATCATACGGAGTTCCTCCGCCGAGAACAGGTACAACAACATCAGGACGTCCGCCTGCTTGGCGACCTGGTACCGCCTTACCGAGTCGCCTTCTCCGTCGAGGATCAAGTCCAAGCGACCGATGTTCCCGTATTTTTTACTGTACGCGCCCAGGTCTATCGGATCGAGCTTGTCGTATCCCTCGAACTGGGCGACGACACCGTCGTCGAGGACAGGGACATGGAGCGTCCGAGTGAGGTCGTCGAAACGATCCAGCTCCTCGGTCGTGACGGCGAGACTCTCGAGCATCTGCGAACGGCCGCTCTCTTCCAGGAGCTCGACGAGCTCCGCAACTCGAGCGAACAACCAAGCCGCCATGACGTTCGTGTACGCGTTGTCGTCGATTCCGGGGTCGTCGCTCCATGGGTAACCATCGTGAAACTCGTCGGGCCCCATTACGCCCCTGATCCGGTTACGTCCCAGGTCTTCGTCGAACGTGGCAAGGCTCGAGAAGAACCGCGCCACCTCGATCATCACGGCGGCGCCTTCTCGAGCGAGGTGATCGGTGTCGCCGGTTGCCTGGAAGTGCTTCCAAAAGTTGTACGTGATGGCAAGGCCGACGTGTCGCTGGTAACGCGACCGGTCCGGGATCCATTTTCCCGAGCGCGGATTGAAGAGCTGGGTAGGCGTCTCGTCGCGCCCGTCGCTGCCGCTCTGCCAAGGGAACATCGCACCCTGGTGTCCGGCCTCCCGCGCCAGCTCGATGGCCTTCGGGAGACGGTGAAAGCGGTAC
>DASPVS010000517.1:0-44277 GCA_035622235.1 Acidimicrobiales bacterium
CCATTGGGAATCCTCAACCCCGGCAAAGCCCTCTGAACCGGCGGCGACCGCCCCGAGGTCGCGGACAGTGGGTCAGCTCTGGTCGGCTGCGACCGCGGCTTTGTGTCCCAAGCTCCTGAGCACGAGCACGATGAAGACTGCTAGGAGCACGATCACGAGCGCACCTACCCAACCGGGCGTCCAGAACACGAGCAGGATCAGTCCAAGTGCGATAACCACGCCCTGAAGCCACGAGCGATTCTCGGTTAGCCACGGAGTCGCCGGGCCGAGGTTGAACCCGCGGTCGCGTATCCCCTCGACGAACCAATTCCAGGCACTCACGGCCGCCTTGCGCACCGCAACGGCGGGGCGCGACGGACCCGCCAGCCAAGCGATCACGACGACCAACAGACCGATCACGAAGATGATCCTGATCCCGTTGTGCACGTTGCGGACAAAGGTGTCGAAGAAAGCAGCGGCCGCGTCGGGCGTGAGTGCGTGACCGTGAGAAGCATTGATCACGCCCGTTCTTGCGAGGCCGAGCGCAATGCCGATGATCCCCATGGCTATCGCAAGGCCCGCTCCGCAGTACATCAAGGTGCGACGCTTTCGGCGTGCAACTGCGACGGCGACGACGTAACAGGCGAGTGCCAGGATCGGCAGAACGATCGCCGAGGCTTTGAGAATCCTCGTCGCACGCTGAGCTTTCACGAGTTGATCGGACTTGAGAAGCGTCACCGTCCCCCCGACCTTGTCGGCGGGAATCTTCGAGAAGAAGGTGAGTCCCTGAGCAACAAGCGCCTGCTGGACCTTTACGGCCAGCGTATGGAGGTCCAGTGTGACAACTCCCTGACTGTTGGCGCGGACCGCACCCGTGGTGCTGCCGGTCAGGACATTAACAAGCGCCTGGTGCCCGGCACGGTTGATCTTCACCCACAACTCTTCGAACCTTTCCGAGTGGGTGATCTTGTTCGCTGCTGCGTGCACCGCCGAATTCACAGCGCTCGTGAGCGGACCGGCCAAAACGTCCGCACGAGGCGGGAGGACCTGCTCTATCTCATGGCGCACGTCGACCTTCGCCAACAGCTGATCCGCCGCGATCGTGGCGATGTTCGACTGGATCGCCGGATTGCTCCCGAGCGGCGCGACGGTCGCCACGTAATTGTCAGTGTTGAGCAACTGGTTGCGCGCGAACACCGCGAACACGGAGATAAGGGCGAGCAAGCTGCCCACCACAACGAAGACCCAGGCGAGGACGGTGCGCCACCGCTGCCTGATCCGAGCGGCCTGTTTTGCGCGAGAATCGGCGACCTTCTTCTCGAGGTCCTGAACGCGGTTGCGAAGCGCTTCTACGTCCTCTTGAGTTTCCGCCTCCTCCGTGGCTCCACCGGTCCCGGCCTTGGAAGTCGCTGCTTCAGAGACATCGGCCTTGGAAGCGACTTCCGAAGTCGCCGTGTCCGAAGTCGCCGTATCGGACTCCTTAGAAGTCGCCGTGTCCGACCCCTTAGAAGCTGCCGTCTCGGAGTCCGACGCCTTAGTTCCCGCAGCCTCCGAGCCCGAACCCTTGGAAGCGGCTCTTCGTCCACTGTTGTGACCGTCGCCGGTGGGTTCGTTCGCCTCGGTCCCGTCGGTCCCGTCGGCTTTCATCGCGCGCGAGGCTACGCCCCGGACGAGCTCCTCGGGTGCTTCGCCGATTGGCGACGTGAAAGGCACCAACCGTCAGGTGCTGAACACCGCTTCACCCGTTCGAGTTCACCCGTTCCGAGTTCACCCCTTTCGAGGCCGCCCACCACCTCGTGAGCCTCGGGAAAGTAACGTACGGGCCGAAGCTGGACGCCCGGTTCTGGCGGGCGTTCTCTTCTCCGGCTGCACGAGCGCAGGGAAAGAGCCAGGGGGTTCAAATGGCGATATCCACCGACCGGATCGAGTTCGACACCTCTGACGTCGACAGATACATCGGCCAACCCGTCGGAGGAGGGCAGCTCAAAGAACCCGTCGCAGTCAACGACATCAGGCGTTGGGTGCAGGGGATGCAGTATCCCAACCCGTTGCATTTCGACGAGGACTACGCGGCCGGAACCTCGTTCGGGCGAATAGTGGCTCCTCAATCCTTCACGATCTGCTGCGACGTAGGACACGGTGCAGGTCCTGCGATCGTCGGCAACATCCCCGGCACGCACATGATCTTCGGCGGCGACGAGTGGTGGTTCGGTGGACCTCGGATCTACTCGGGAGACCTTTTGCGAATGACTCGTCGGTTCGTCGACTACAAGGTTTCTGACACGAAGTTCGCCGGGCCGACGATGTTCTCGCGGGGAGAGACCGTCTACCGCAACCAAAGAGGAGAACAGGTTGCCCGTCAATGGTCCACGGCCGTTCGCTACAGGGCCGACATAGCGCGCGAGAAGGGCTTCTTCGAAAAAGAGGCCCCTCGGCCGGTGTGGTCCGCCGCGGATCTGGCGGACATAGAGACGCGACGTCGGGAGTGGATCCGCAGTTATGCGAAGGACAAGGGCCCGAGCGTCGAAACCCTCGAGATCGGTGCCCGACTTCCGACCCGTCCCATCGGGCCTCACTCCGTGGCGAGTTTCGCCAGCGAATGGCGCTCCTACACCTTCACCGTCTGGGGGTCGAGCTATCACGAGGGGCCTGACCATCTGACCGAAGCCGGATGGTTGGACGAGATGGACCGCGATCTCGAAGGCGCCAAGGAGGACCCGGAGCTGGGGGACGGTCTTTACCACGGCCCCTCGCGTGGCCATACCGACGAGGAGCATGCGCAGCTAATAGGAATGCCGCGTGGTTACGGATACGGAGCATCGATGGGTGCGTGGGTCCTCGACTACATCGCGGCATGGGCGGGGGACCTGTCCTTCGTCCGCCATTCGAATGTCCAGTACCGCTTCCCGGCTTTTGAAGGCGATCTGACGTTGCTCGACGGAGAGGTCATCGACCTCCGCAACGATCCGACGCTCGGCACGGCGCTCGTAACCGTGGACGTCAAAATGACGAATCAGAGTGGGGTTTTGATGGCGAGGGGCCCGGTCGAGGTGGAGCTGCCGGGCTGAACGCCCGGCCGAACCCGAGCAACCGCCCGGTGCAGACGACCGACCACGCGACGAACAGGACGAGCGACCAGACGACAAACCAGACGACAAACCAGGCAACGAACCAGACGACCTTCGAGGGCCCTCCGGTCGAAGACGAACCGGGCATGGGACCATTGACGCTAGGGGCCTTGCTCTCTTGTGTCGCAGAAAGGCACGGGCCTCGCGAGGCGCTCTGTTTTCACGAGCGCGACGGCACGGCTCTCAGATGGACTTACTCCGAGCTCGAGACCCAGGCCCGTCTCGTCGCGCGAGGGCTCGTCGCAGCCGGCGCGTCCAAGGGAACGCGGGTGGCGTTGCTCATGGGCAACCGACCGGATTGGGTTGCCGCTGCCTTCGGCGTGGCCCTCGCCGGAGGGGTGCTCGTACCCGTGAACACGCTTTTCGAACTTCCCGAGATCGAGCACGTCCTCAAACACTCGGGAGCGGCACTGTTGCTCTATCAAGCGCGACTCGGCCGTCACGACTATCGCGGCGCCCTCGCTCGTCTCGAGGGATCACTCCCATATCTCAACCAACATTTCTGCCTCGGCACACCAGAGCTCCAGGAGTTCTTAGAAGCGGGGGACGACGTGGACGCGAAGACACTCGAGGGCAGAGCGCGAGGTGTGTCTCCCCACGACGACGCGATCGTCATCTACACGTCGGGCACGACAGAGCGCCCGAAAGGAGTTCTCCATTCGCATCGGGCACCGGCGATTCAAAGTTGGCGCTTCGCTTGCCAGTTGTGCCTGGATCCCACGGTCAGGGTCTGGAGCGCATTTCCGTTTTTCTGGTCGGCGGGATTCTGCATGGTGATGGGAGCGACCCTGGCGGCCGGCGGGTGCCTTGTACTACAGGAGATCTTCGAACCGGGCGAGGCTCTCGAGCTCATCGAATCCGAACGCGTCACGTCACCGCACGCATGGACGCACCAACTCGCGGCGCTCGAGGCACACCCGGACTGGGCCACGCGCGACTTGTCCTCGGTGAGACACGTGGAGTCCTTCTCGAGCTTCGGGCGTCATCCGTCGGTGCGCGTCGACGGCGCGTGGAGCCCCCGCGCCGCGTACGGGCTCACCGAAACATTCACGATCGTGAGCTCGTTGCCTGCCAACACTCCTGATCACGAACGTGAAGGTCACGAGGGGCAGATACTTCCCGGGAACTCGGTACGGATCGTGGACGGTACGGGTGCGGCTCAAGGAACGGGCGTTCTAGGGGAGATCAGGGTGAAAGGGCCCACATTGATGAAGGAATACCTGGGCGTCGCCAAGGAGGAGACGTTCGACGTCGACGGATTCTTCGCAACCGGCGACGCAGGTTTCGTGGACGACCAGAATCGCTTGCATTGGGCCGGCAGGACGAACGGGTTGATCAAGACCGGCGGCGCCAACGTGTCGCCCGTCGAGATCGAGAACGAGCTCCTCAGACATCCCGATCTGAGCCGCGCGCTCGCCGTCGGGGTCCCGGATGCAGTACTGGGCGAGGTTGTGGTGGTGTGCGCGGTCGCACAGCCCGGTCGCCCCATCGACGAGGAGGACTTGAGACAATGGCTTCGCGGACGAATCGCTTCGTACAAGGTGCCCCGCAGGGTCTTGTTCTTCGATGACGAGGACCTCGTCGAAACGGGGAACTCGAAAGTGCGCGTCGACGAGTTGAGAGAGCTGGCGATCAGTCGCCTGGCCGGCGAGGACCGCAAGTGACGCGCGGCCACGGCAAACGCGTCTCGGATCTCGCCAACCCCTGGTTTGAACGAGTTACTGCGGCAGTGAACGGAAGCTCGGTGGTCAGTCGCTGCGCCTGGGGCGAAGTTTTCGGACCTCGGCGAGCGCCCCTGCAAGTTGCCACGACTCCCGGTCGCTCAAGGTCGCGAGCCCGACCCGGATCGCCGGTGGCGAGGCGATCCTGAACCGTTCGCCTGGGGCCACGGCCCAACCGCGCTCGAGAAGCGATGCGACGACGCCTGCTTCATCGGCAACCGGCACCCACGCAGTCAGGCCGGAACGACATGATGCTTCGATGCCGTGCGCGGAGAGCGCATCGATGAGATGCCGGCGTCTCGTCGTGTACGAAGCCTCAGCGCGAGCCAGGAGCTGCTCGGTCGCGGAGTCGTCCCACAGTTCGGCGACTATCTCCTGGAGCACGTAGCTGACCCATCCCGTGCCGAGGGCCTGGCGGCCTTCCAACCGGGCGATCGTCGCCTCGTCCCCCGCGACGGTCGCAAGACGAAGATCGGGTCCGAGAGACTTGGAGACAGAACGAATCGTCGCCCACCGGCCGCGACTTCGGCAGGTTGTGAAAGCCGGCGCTCCTGCGATCGGACCTGCGTGATCGTCCTCCACGACGAGGACGTCCTCTTGCCGGCTGAGAACCCGGCGAAGCCCTCGCGCACGATCTGAGTCCCAGGCGGACCCGGTCGGGTTCTGAGCCCGAGGGGTCATGACCACCGCACCCACACCGCTTGCGAGCGCACTTGCGAGTGACGCGGGTTTGACGCCGAACGCGTCCATCTCCATTGGGACGGCTACGTACGCCAGTGCGGAGATCAGGTCAATGACCGCCGTGTAGCCCGGATCCTCGACGGCGACACGATCGCCCGGACGCAACCACGCGCCGAGCACACGTTCGACTCCGTCGAGCGCGCCTCCTACCACCGCGAGGTTGGCGGGGTCGATTCGATCCGCTTCGAACCGTTCGGCCGCGAGACGGGCGAGGCGCGGCGTGACCGCACTCGCGTCGTAGGCGCGCCGCGGTGGGGAGACCGTCGGGATCTCGGGTAAAAGAGCCGGGTCCGGGCTCCCCGCCAGAAGGTTGCGAACCCCGGGACCGACGACGAGTGGCGTACGGGGGCCGACCGGGGGAGCGCTCACGATGACCGTGCCGGCCCTGCCCTTCCCCCTTGCGATTCCTCTCCATCGCAACTCTCGGTATGCCGAGGCGACGGTCGTGGGGCTCGACCCGAGTCTGGTGGCGAGCGTCCTCACCGTGGGAAGGGCGGACCCCGGCCCGAGCCGGCCGTTACGGATGGCCGCCTCAACGTCGTCTGCGATCTCGCGAGCCGTTCGGCCCCGTGGTGTATATTGTTGTGTCATGTTACAGATACGTACTGTAACAAATGGCGTGGAGTAAGAACAGAACCCTCTAGGACAAGGGTCTGCAAGGACGCGGCCTCGAAGGAACAGGGGGCAGGACGAGGAAGGACATCCTTGAGCGTCGACGCAGCACGGGTTCCAGCCCCTCGATCGTCTGAAGAACCACCGACTGAACGCACGAGGGTGCGTCGGCTGGCGGAGAGGGGACGCTACGACCGGGAAGTGGTTTGCCGCATTCTCGATGAGGGTCTCGTGGCTCACGTCGGGTTCGTGGACGAGAAAGGGCCGTGCGTCATCCCCACTGCATACGGTCGTGAGGGCGACTGGCTCTACCTCCACGGCGCGGCAGGCAACGCAGCACTTCGAACGCTCAGGTCGGGCGGGGAAGCGTGCGTGACGGTCACCCTCCTGGACGGGATCGTCCTCGCACGTTCCGCCTTCCATCACTCGATCAACTACAGATCTGTGGTCATCTTCGGCAGGGCGGAGGAAGTGGTTGAAACCTCGGAAAAACTCCGAGCTCTCATGACGATCGTCGAGCATGTGGTCCAAGGACGTGGTCGCGACGCGCGCGAGCCCACGGAGTCGGAGCTGAGGTCCACCCGCGTCGTGAGGCTTCCCATCGACGAGGCGTCTGCGAAGATCCGCACAGGCGGGTCTGTGACCGATCCCGAGGACCTCGAGCTACAAGTTTGGAGCGGACAGATTCCGCTAGCCGTGAAGAGCGGGACGCCAGTTCCGGATGAGGTCTCGAGTCGCGGCATCCCTGTACCTGCGTACGCCGACCCCTACACCCGTCCGGGCTGGTGACTCACCGCCTCTTGCGGTACACGAAAAACGTCGAGCCGACACGCCCTCCAACGCGCCCGTAGGGGACGAGAGGTCCTACCCAGAGCACTTCGATCGTGCGGTAACCCATGCCCCGCATCTTTCTGAGGGCTCCCAACAAGAGCGGCTGGGCCGCACCTTTTCCCATCAGTGCCGGGCGCGACGCGACCGGTCCCAAGGTTTGCGACCTGTTGACGTTATAAGCGCAGAGCGCGGCAATGCCTTCCGAGTCCCGACAGAAGATGAGCGAACCCTGGTCGAACGCGCGCATGAACTCGCCGTGCCAGTTCGACCAGTGTTCGAGAGCCCAGCCTTCGATCTCGTCGCGTTGACTCGGCGACGGTTCGAGGGCCACGCCCTCACCCGGGGGTAGATCGTCGAGGTCTACGACCATGTTGAAGTTCGTCTCCTCGCGGACGTAGTGGTGACGCTCGAACAGCGCGCACGCGGAGGTCTCGTGAGTCGGGACGCCTGGGAAGAGGAAGTACGGGGGATCGGCGCCGACGGTGACCACCCGGGATCCGGCCAGGTCTGCTTCAGCCGATTGGACGAGGAGATGACCGTTTCCCTTGCCCCGAAGCGCAGGGTCCACGGCGAGCAATCTCACATACCCGTCGGGGTCACCGGGAACGACGGCGACCAGACCGACAGATTCGTCGAAGCGGACGATCGCAGGCTGTTCGGGTGCAAAAAGCGACCTGAGAAGCTCCGAGTTCGTAAAGGGTTGGGAAATGGCGCGACGGCAGAGCTCTGCGATCTCGTCGAGTGCTTCAGGGCCCACGCGGGGTAGATGGGGGAGGGGCGCGGGCGCTTCGGAGCTCACCGCGTTCTCGAGTTCACACGCATCCCGAGTTGCCCGGGCCTGCTCATCTGGTCGCGAGCTCGAAGCATGCCCTCGACTCTCGCATCGACTCGAGCATGAGCGAGCACAACGACAGTTGTGCGCGGCATCGATCGAGGTTCTGGTCCGTGCGAAGAGTCCGAAAGTATCTGTCACCTTCGAGGTAGTCAGTCAGGAACCTCACGCCGTTCTCGACAGCCATCCAAGGGCCTGCCCAGCTCAAAGACTCCAACTCCTCGTCCGACAACAATTCGTTCGTCTCGGTCAGGTATCCACCGGCCACCGCCGATAGCAATTCCAGGTCGAAATCCACTCGACCGTTGTCGGAAGAGTCCTCTTCCGCGTGCGTCGTAGCGGTTCTCACCAGCTCTCCCACATCATGAAGGACATTGCCCGCCATCACCGTGTCATAGTCGACTACGCAGACAGCGCGATTTGTTTGCGAGTCGAAGAGCACGTTCGCCACCTTCGCGTCGTTGTGGACCAGGCGAACGGGGAGCGACTCCAAGCGCGTCCCGAGACCCTCACCCACGCGCTCGGAAAGCTCTCGAGCCGACTTCAATTCCCACCTCACTGCATTGCGCCGTGAGAAGTCGTCGACCGCCGCCGCGTGCTCGAGTGCAGTCACCCGAGCGCGGAGGTCGTGAAACCGCGGGATCGTGTCCTCGATCTCCCGAGCGGGTAAGTCGCTCATCGACACGAGAAATCGTCCGAAAACACGCGCTGCTTCGAACGCGTCGTCCCTGTCTTGTACTCGGGCCCGGTTCTCGGTACCGGGGAGAAACGTCCAGGCTCGCCAGATCGACGGGGGAGAGCCACCGACAGACCCAGGCTCCTCGAAGTACGAGCGACCCTCCACGGTCGGCACGACGCGAGGGGCCGGCTCGCCTTTTTCGAGCAGGTGCGTGACGACTCGTTCGCCGTTCGTCACCACGGTCACCGGATCGGGGAAGACGCGTTCGTTCAACCTCTGCAACACGTATCGCCGCTGGGACGATCCAACGAGGTAGTTGTCGTGAATGTGCCCTCCAGACAGGGTCGTGAGATCGGAGGAACCACCACCGAAGCCGAACGCTTCTAGAACCTCGACAGAGGGCCATGCGCGATGTCCCATTGCACTCACGGGACGACGCTAGCGACGCACGAGTCGCATCCGTCGGACAGCGGCATCGTCTCCGGCGATCCGCACGGTCTTGGTTTCGCGCATCTGATGGAACCACGACCGTCAACGACTTTCCTCTTGCGGCAATCCCTAGGGCCCGTTCCGAGGGCCTCAGAACCGCGAACCGCGACAGTGACCGCGCCGAGGGCCCAGTTCGCTCCGACATCCGTTCACCAAATCCGCCAGGGGAGCGAGAACGCGAAGACCTCCCAGACGCCGTGCCCGGGCCGTCCCCGTGAACCGGCCTAACTTTACATAAGATCCATTATCGGCGTTCTAGCCAGGGTTCGGACGACAATCGGACGAAGCGGCCGAGGGCTCTTTGACAGCGTTGGCCCGTTGTCGGCGGTTCGAGGGTTTTCGCGTTGTCATGGGACGTCGAAGACAACGGGCAGCCTCGGGGGTGACCGGAAGGCGAAACCCTCGACGTCGACGGCTTCCGAGCTCTCGTCGAGCCTCAACCCTGGCAATCTATCGAGAACGGCGGAGATCCCCACCTTCAGCTCCATCCGAGCGAGGTGCATGCCGAGGCATTGATGTCGCCCGGTTCCGAACGCCAGGTGGGGCCGGGGATCCCGATCGATCTCCCACTCCGGGGCGTTCGGATAGCGGCTCTCGTCCCTGTTCGCCGAGCCGGTTGCGCAGGCAACCATCGACCCGGCGGGTATTTTCGTTCCCGCAATCTCCACGGGGCAGGTCGTATTCCGGGCGACCATCGTGACCGACGTCTCCCATCGCAGCGTCTCCTCGATCGCTGCTGAGAGCAAATCACCGTCCTCTTTTACTCGGGCGAGAACGTCCGGTTCACGCAGCAAGGCCAACAGGCAGCTTCCCATCACCCTGAAAGTCGTCTCCGCGCCCGCTGGGAGAAGAAGCCGCAGGAATCCGAACACGTAGTCGTCTGACAGCCGTTCTCCTTCGACCTCGGCGGTCACTATGTCGGAGATCAGATCACCGATCGGATGTTCACGTCGTTCCGCGACGATCGGTTCGAGGAACTGTCGCATCGCGTTTCCAGCCGCTTTGCTCGTGGGATAGTCCTCGGGACCGAGCGAGATGTCGATCGCCCATTCGTGGAATTGCTCCCCCGCTTCCGAGGGCACGCCGATGATCCCTGCTATCACCTGAACCGGATAGCGACTAGTCACCGCTTCGACGAGGTCTGCGTGTCCACGAAGCGCGACCTCGTCAATGAGTCGCCCGATCGTCGGTTGCATCAACTCCTGCTCCCATCGCGCGAGAGCGGACGGCCGGAACGCGTGCGCCACGAGCGAGCGGTATCGACGGTGCTCCTCGCCGTCCATGCCGAGAATCACCGGTCCCATGACAGGTCCCATCGTGTCTGCATTCACTTTCGACGAGAACCGGTCCGGGTCGCGAAGGACCTGTTCGACGTCGTCGAAACGTGTCACGAACCAAAGCGGCTGGCCCAGTGCGTCGATCTGTGTGACCGGCTCGTCGCGACGACACCCCGCCCAAAATTCGTATACGTCCAATTGGTCCGGCGCAGGTTCCACCATCTTCCTCCGTTGCCGCTTTATCTTGCGGCGCTGACATCTGCGTCAGCAACCGATCGAGGGCCTTTCATCTGCAAAGGGCTACCGTTGGGTGAGCACGCCGCCACCCGACGATGGGGCGACGACGTTCGGGGGAGATCGTGAAGGGATTCTCGACCAAGAAGTGGCTGGTGGCGCTTGCCTTGGTTCTGGGGGTTGTGTCGAGCAGCTTGCTCGTCTCTGTGGCTGCCTCGCCCAGTGTGGCGCACTTGAAGTTCAGGGGTCACGGGTCCATCGACCAGGCATACGTCGTCGGGGCGACTCCGGGCGAGAACCTAACGCTGGTGAGCTCTTCAGGGAGCACGGTCGGATCCGGCGTGGTCGACGATCTCGGCAGTCTCGTCGTCCCCAACGTCAACCCCGGACCGGGATACCGGTTTGAGAGTACGGAGAACGGAAAGGAGGCGGAGACGGCCCCGTTTTCGGTTCTCTCGACCGACTCCACGCCTCCCCCGTCTTTCTATTCGGATCAACACCTGCACGCCGGGCTCAACTACATAACCATGAGAGACGGCGTCAAGCTCGCGGCGACGGTGCGCCTGCCGCCCGGAGAGACCCTGAAAGACGGGCCGTTCCCGACGGTGATCGAATATTCGGGATACGCGATCGCCGCACCCCACAGCCTCATAAACGCGCTCGAAGGAAAAGCACCCACTAACGACCCGCTGCTTCCCGACACAGCGACGATCGTCGGTTCGGTGATCGCTCCCCTCGTCGGATTCGTGACTGTGAGCTTGCAGATGCGCGGCACAGGGTGCTCGGGGGGCGCATTCGACCTTTTCGGCCTCCCCTCCGACTATGACGGATACGACGCCGTTCAGATCGTCGGTGCCCAGCCCTGGGTGCTCAACCACAAGGTGGGAATGGTGGGCATCTCCTACTCGGGGATCTCACAGCTGATCGTCGCAGGAACCGATCCCCCCGACCTGGCGGCGATCGCCCCGCTCAGCTCCACAGACGACCTTTTCTCAACCGGCTACCCCGGGGGCATCTACAACGACGGCTTCGCGGAGAGCTGGATAAAACAACGCATGCAGGATGCAGAGGCGGCGCCAGGTGGCGGTCAGCCGTGGGCAGCCGCCGAGATTGCCAAGGGCGACAAGACTTGTCTCGCAAACCAAAGGCTTCATCCCGAGGCCCAAAAGCTCGACTCGGTCATATCTCCGGGGTTGTCGCGTATACCGGCGCTTTTCGACCCGCGATCACCGCAGGTGTGGGCTTCGCACATAAACGTGCCCGTGTTCCTGGTGGGAGCGTTGGAGGACGAACAGACGGGTCCGCAGTGGCCGTCTCTCATCTCGGCACTGAAGAACGACAGCAACGTCTTCGTGACGATGATCAACGGGGCCCACATCGACTCACTCGGTCCGGGCTCCCTTTCGCGCTGGCTCGAGTTCCTCGACATATTCGTGGCAAACGAGGTTCCGAAGCCCGACCCCATCCTCTCGCTGCTCGCCCCGGACCTCTACTCGACGGCGACAGGAGGCGCGCCTTCGATGGAGCTACCCCAATTGCGCTTCACCACCGAACCAACGGCTTCGGCCGCACGAAGCGCGTTCGAAGCCCAGGATCCAAGGGTAAGAGTGCTTTTCGACAACGGAGGAGGATCGCTCGGCCCGGGGGCGCTGCAACCGACTTTCGAAGCCGACTTCTCCAGCTGGCCCCCGCCGGGAACGGTGACTCGTTATTACCTCGGGCCCGGAGGCTCGATGGCGGAAAGCGAACCTACAGCCAACTCGACCGCGACCTACGAGCCCGATCCGTCGGTCCGTCCCGCGACCGACCTACCGTCGTCTGCGAACGCATGGGCGGCCCAGCCTCCTTATAACTGGACCACCGTGCCCGCTCCGAACGGCATCGCGTTCCAGACCCAGCCGTTCACGAGCGACACGGCGATTGTCGGCCCCGCGAGCCTCGACCTGTGGCTTCAATCTTCGGCACCGATCACCGACTTGCAGGTGACGGTCACCGAAGTGCGTCCCGCACCAAGCCAAGAGGAGTACGTGACCTCCGGATTCCTGAGAAGCTCGAATCGCACTCTCGAGCCCGACTCGACGTCGCTCGTCCCGATCCCCACGTATCGAGCCGGTGACCTGCGCGACCTCCAGGCCGGGAAATTCACTCTCGTCCGCGTCCCCATCGACCCGATCGCGCACGTGTTCAGAGCAGGCACTGAACTGCGGATCGTGATCTCGGCGCCCGGCGGTGACCGTCCCGAGTGGGCGTTCGACACGCCGGCCACGGACGGAGAGGTGACCAACACGGTGTCACTCGGAGGAATCGAGGCTTCCTCCTTGGTCGTGAACGTCGTGCCGGGGATAGCGGCACCCACTCCCCTGCCGGAGTGCGGCGCGTTACGCGGCGAACCGTGCCGGCCTTACCTGCCGCTCGGGAACCAGAGCTGAGGAGTCGAAGGGTAGCGAAAGCGATTCGGCGATCGCTATGACGTTGAAGATGACGACTGGCACTTGAGAGCGAGCGCGATCTCCCGCTTGCTCAGTCTCGCGGACCTGGCCTCCAAGTGACCGATCTTCCGCTCGATCTTGTTCGCGGCGGTCGTGTCACCGACTTGGCTCTTGAGCTTTTCGCGCGATTGGGCCCTGATGAGCTGCCTCTCGAGCCTGGTCGACTGCCTCTTCAGCGAGGCGATGTTCCTCTCGATCCTTCTGCAGTTCACGTGGTTGGACTGTGAGGTAGCGGAAGCGGAAGCCGCTCCGTAGGCGGCTCCGGACGCACCGACGCCGACCGCGGCGGCTGTCATCCCCGAACCGAGAACAGCACTCAGGACGACCCCGGCACCGATTTGCCTGATCATTTTGGCCTCCCCCCCGGGCGTACGGTCCCCGCCCACCCAGATTCGCACCCAATACCTTGTACCACGGGTGGTTCGATTTCCAATCAGATGTCCCGTCTCAGATGACCCGTCGTCCCTGCCGACCGGGCGCAGCCGCTGCTGAGACTGGCTGCTGCCGCTGAGACGGGCAGCCGCCGACCATCGAAGGTCAGCGCGCAGGCATTTGTGCTGATGGCATGCTGGCCTGTCTGCAAGGAGGAATGCATGTCGGATCGCAGGGAGTTCGGGGGCCGAATCGGTCGGGACTGGCGAGACTCGGAGCCTTGGTGGCCTCCTGAGCCGGCGGCGCCGGAGGGCGCGCCCAACGTCGTACTGATCGTTCTCGACGACGTCGGTTTCGCACAGCTCGGTTGTTACGGGTCAGACATCCCCACGCCCAACATCGATCGCCTCGCGGCCGGAGGAGTCCGTCTGGCCAACTTCCACACCACCGCATTGTGCTCGCCGACCCGAGCGTGTCTGCTCACCGGTCGAAACCACCACCGAAGCGGGATGGGACGAGTCGCCGATCTCGCGATGGGGTTCCCGGGGTATTGGGGGTCCCCACCGAAAGAGAACGGCTATCTGTCGGAGATCCTGAGCTCGCGCGGGTATGCGACGTACGCGGTCGGGAAATGGCATCTCACACCCGAGGACGAGACCAACATGGCCGCCTCGCGACGGACGTGGCCTCTGGCTCGCGGGTTCGACCGGTGGTACGGATTCCACGGTGGCGAGACTCATCAGTTCGTCCCTGCTCTGTACCACGACAATCACTCCGTTCGTCCGCCTCGCTCGATCGAGGACGGCTACCACTTGAGTTCGGACCTGGCAGATCGAGCGATCGAATTCATCTCCGATCTCCGCGCCGTCGATACCGATCGTCGTTTCTTTCTCTATTTGTGCACGGGTGCGTGCCACTCTCCTCACCACGCTCCTCCGGAGTGGATAGAGCGTTTCAGCGGGGCGTTCAGCGACGGCTGGGACTCCTGGCGAGAAAAGACGTTCGAACGTCAACTCGCGTCGGGGATCGTGGCCGCGGGGACGCGGCTTTCGAAACGACCGCACTGGGTTCCCCCCTGGACCGACCTCGACGAGGCGGAGAAGGCGCTCGCATCGAGATTCATGGAATGTTTTGCCGGTTATCTCGCGTACACGGACGCCCAACTAGGTCGCGTCTTCCAGTTCCTCGACGACACCGGCGACATGGAAGACACACTGATCGTGCTCGTGTCGGACAATGGCGCGAGCGCCGAGGGCGGTAGACAGGGATCGATCAACGACATCCGATTGACGAATTTGGATCCTGCGTCCACCGAGGAGATGTACACGCGGATCGCAGAGATTGGCGGTCCCCTCACCCACAACAACTATCCGTGGGGCTGGACGATGGCAGGTAACACCCCGTTCCGCCGGTGGAAGCGCGAGGTCCATCAAGGAGGTGTCGCCGACCCCTGCATCGTCTATTGGCCGGCACGATTCGGAGCCGCGGCCGGCGGGGTGCGCCACCAGTTCGCTCACGCCATCGATGTCCTTCCGAGTGTGTTGGAGCTTGCGTCGATCGAAGCTCCGGCACAGATCGACTCCGTCGTACAATCGCCGATTGACGGCACCAGCTTCGCCTACATGTTGACAGCAGAGGGCCACGCTGCAGCAGAGCGCCATGTAACGCAGCACTTCGAGATGCTCGGCTCTCGAGCTCTCTATCACCAGGGCTGGAAGGCGGTGGCGTACCACCCAGTTGGCCCGCTCTACGACGACGGGCTCGAGATCAATTCTCCGTTCGACGACGACGTCTGGGAGCTCTACAACTTCTCGAAGGATCGATCCGAAACAGAGGACCTGGCATCGGAACATCCCGAGCGATTGGCGGAGATGATCGAAAGATGGTGGGACGAGGCCGCTCGCAACGACGTGCTCCCCCTCGACAATCGAGTGCTCTGGACCCTCACACACCCTCGTCCGGACCGACGAACCCAGTGCGACGACGTCCGCTACTTCGCGGGCGGTGCACCCGTCCCCGAGAACATGGCGGTGAACATCCGCAATCGGTCGCACGCGATGGAGGTCGAGGTGGACCTCTCCGAGGGGACCGTGCCTGAAGGCGTACTTCTCGCTACGGGATGCGCTCTCGGCGGATGGTCGTTCCATCTTCTCGGTGGCCGACTCCGATATGTCCACAACCTGTACGGCAAGAAACGATCGGTGGTCGAGTCCGATCGCGTCGTAGGACCGGGCCGCAGGACCCTGTCGTTCAACTTCGAAAAGGACGAGGGGCTCGGCGGCGAGGCCAGTCTCAGCTGCGACGGCGAGCTGCTGGCGTCTTCACCGATCAGGAGGTTCACGCCAGCGGCCTTCAACGGAGTCGGAGTCGGGCTCACCTGCGGTTACGAGTGGGGACCCGCCGTAGGGGACGGCTATACCGCCCCGTTCCCGTTCACGGGCACAATCGTGAGCGCCCGCATTCGGGCAACCGGACCGATCGTCAGGGATGTCTTGGCCGAGATGGCTGCGATTCTTTCCGAGCAGTGAGAGCTGTTCTTCGAGAGAACAATCGGGAAACAACTGCGTTCAGCGGTTGGTCAGCTCCAACTGACTCCACATCCCTGCGAGCCAACCCGCGTCGACTTCCACGCGTGGACAGAAATTCTCGTCGGCTCTTCCTGCCCTCGCCTCGGCGCGCGCTTCGACGGGAAGCTTGACCACGTTCCTCTGCGCCTCGAGAAGCGAGGCGGAGGACCGTTGTACATCCTCGGCGCTTCGACCGGGCGGCGGATGAGGGTCCTTGCGCTTGAGTGCGCCGGCGTGCATCTCGCACATCGGCGCTGTGCCCATCACGAACTCCGCCGCGCGACCGCACGCAACGTCGAAGGGGCCGTCTTCGCCTGTGGAGATGATTCTCACGACACAGGTGTCCGAAGATCGGGACTTGCGGGTCGATCTCGCCATTGGGACTCCTCGAGGCTTGTGGTTACGTCATTCACATCGACGCCATCGAACGCTCGCTGAAGCAGAGCCCGTTGGGTGGACGTCGGACGGCGCGCCTCGGCTGTATGGCGCGGCGGGCTCCTTCGGGGAATAATCGTGCGGTCTGATGGGCGGCGGGCTTGCGTCGAGTGGGTTCTGCCCGGGAGCGGAGGAATGATGTTCCAGAACGTGATCGTCGGAGCTGACGACTCTCCCACTGCTGCTACGGCCGTGGCGGCAGCCGCCGAGCTGGTCAGGATCTCGGGCGGACGACTCCACGTGGTGACCGCCTACAACAGCAAGCGGGTGGCGGAGCCCGAGCTGCCCGCGGAGTTCAAGAACACCATGCTCACCCACCCAGCCGACGTGCTGCTCGATCACCTCTCCGAAATAGTGAAAAGGGCGGGAATCGAGCCGTGCCTCCACGCCGCGGCCGGCGATCCGGCGGACTCCCTCGTACAAGTGGCGGAAGACGTGGAGGCGGATCTCATCGTCGTCGGCAACAAGGGCATGAGGGGCGCGCGTCGCGTTCTAGGGAGTGTCCCGAACACGGTCGCCCACCACGCGCCGTGTTCAGTACTGATCGTGGATACGACCGACTGAAGCGCGCGTCGATAACTCCGCATCCGTGACGACGCATCGATAACCCCCATAGGAGCATCAGGCCCCCACCGATGTTCGACGCGAGTCGTGAGCATTCGCCCATGTCGGGCCTCGACGAGTACATGGTCCACAACTACCCGTTGCCGCTCCGCGTCATGTGGACCACAGATGCCCAGGCATACGAGCGGGTTTGGTTCGCCTGCGAGGACAAGGTCGGTGAAATGTTGCTGGTGTGCGGAATGGGGTTCTACCCGAACCTCGGCACGGCAGACGGGTTCGCCATAGCGAACGTACGTGGATGCCACACCACGGTAAGGGCCCATCGGCGCCTCGGCGACAACCGTATGAACATGCGGATCGGGCCGCTCGAGCTGCGGGTGTTGGAACCCTTTCGACGATGGCGGCTGACGCTCGACGAGAACGAGCACGGGATCGCGTTCGACATCAACTGGTCTGATACGAAAAGACCGGTCTTCCGCTTACTGGGCGCCGGAGTCATCTCCAAAGGCCAAGCTTTTTCCGGGGTCGCCGGTTATGACGGGTTCGGGACCCAAAGTGGGTGGCTCGAAGCTCACGGTGATCGATTCGAGCTGAGCGAGGCCACCCACCTCGGCACTCGAGACCATCACTGGGGCACTCGCGACGGAGTGGGTGGTCCAGGTATGTACAAGGGGCAACAACACCCTCATTCAGGCGAGTGGGTCGAGTTCGGTGACATCGGGATCTGGGGCGATCATGTCCTCTACAACTTGGGGGACGCTCGAAGGTCGAGCAGCACGCTAAGGCGCAGAGAGCACCGGCTCAGATTCGAAGAGGACACCCATCTCCTCCGATCAGGGGAAGTCGATCTCCATTTCGAGTCGGGAGATGTGAAGACCATGACCTTCGAGCGATTCGGTAATCAAATCGCGTTCCTCCGATGCGGGATGTACGGAGGCCCCAACGGCGGCACGCCCGACGGCGACATTTGGCATGGAATGTACGTGGGCGATGAGGTCGTGACCGGCGAGACGTACGACGTCACCGATCCCGAAGTTCGTAAGAGGATATGCGGTCTCGACCAACATCATGCTCGCTTCGAGGTCGACGGCGAGGTCTCCTACGGTATCGTCGAGCCGTACGACACGTTATGCTACGAGGCTTGCAAGGCGGGCGTGCACGGTTTCTCGTTGCTCCAGTGACGTCTGAGGCTCCTAGACGTTCAGACGTGAGAGCTCGGAGCGAGCAAAACGGTCGCGATCACCCGATCATCTCGAGCCGTCGCTTGAGCAGTCCTGCGAGCGGATTGCGCTCGTCGGCCGGAGATATGTAGCGAACACCCGCTTCGCGGGCCAACCTGGCTTGACGGTTGTTTATAGCGAGCGAGCGAACGAGCGCGAAAAGCTCGTACCATTCGAGGTCCTCCGTCTTTCTCCCGATCCTTTCCTCGTAGCTGGAAACGACCGATTCGTGACCGGGAAACCCCGGGGGCCTCTTGCCCACCAGCTGTTCGCCTGCCCAGTCGAGTGCAAGAAACCATCCGAGGTCCATCTCCGGTGGGCCGATGCTCGCCATGTCCCAGTCGAGTACTCCTTCGAGCAGACCTTCGTCCGAGACGACGATGTTGCCGAGTCGAGCGTCGCCCCACAGAAGACAATGCTCGGGCACCGTTCTGGGTAGGTGCGACCTGCACCACTCGAGCCCTTCGGCGACCACCCGCAGGGGGTTGCCTTCGCTGGCCCAATGGACATACCCCTCCCACCAGGCCACCTCGTCTTCGAGCGGCGTGTTCGCGCCCCTCAAACATTCGCCTAGACCGCTAACTCGTAAATCCACACTGTGAATCGCAACCAGGCCTTCGATGAACGTCTCCATGAGCCGGGACTGCACGTCGGACGAGCACCCGCTCAGCCAAGGGTCTAGGGCCGGGATCTCGCCCGGCACGTGTCCGTCCAGAAACGGCATGACCAGAAAGGGCGCCCCGAGCCAGCTCTCGTCCGTCTCTACCGTCACCGGAGCCGCCGTCGGAACACCTTGATCGTGGACGGCCTCTTGCACACGTCCTTGCATAACGAGATCGTCGTCAGGAAAGGTCGGCGCGACCGGTGCAAGACGGACGACGACGCGCCGAGGATCACGCCCTTCGTCCGCGCTCACGTACTTGACGATCACGGTCTCGTTCGCCCAGCCCGCCGACGCGTGCTCGAGCGAAACCAGGTGTGGCGCGGACGCACGATCATGTGCCGCGAGCCACGCACGATCGTGTGCCGCGAGCCACTGCTCGATGCGCGGACCTAGTTCGTCGAGATCCCTTACTCGCCCGATCGGCACCGGATCAAACCGGAGGACGGACCTTGTACTCGTCCTTCCACCACCTCGCCGTGCGCACCACCTCAGGGTCGGTGCGAACGGCCTCGTCCTGCCCGAGATCCGCGGGCGCAGGACCGACGCGGGAAGCGATGGGCTCGAGAGCTTCCAAGTCGAATCCGTAACAGCGGGCGGCGGTCTCCCCGAGTAGCTTGCGAGCGTCCTCCACCGGCACGTCGCAGAAATCGGAGCGCAACCGCGCGACGGTGTTGGGCCAAGTCCCTTCGGGGTGGGGGTAATCGGTCCCCCACATCATCACGTCGCATCCGATCACGTACCTTCTGCGGATCTCTTCCTTCGACATCGTCGAAGCACCGATGAAGATGTTCCGTCCGAAATAGTCCGAGGGCAGCATCGAGATCTTTCCTTTGAGAAGGGCCGCCATCTTGGCGGTCGTGTGCCCACCCCCGAGGTACTGGTCCCACTTCCACATCATGTCGGCCGCCCAGTACGAGGCCGCTTCTGTCACGACGTACTTGAGACCGGGGAACCGCTCGAACGCACCGGAGAACAACAGATGCCACATCGGCCGAGCCGCCCACCAAACGACTTCGGCCAGATAGATGCCGATGTTCTCGTTGTACTCCTCTTGAGGCGCCTCCCCTGAGTGGGTGTGGACCGGAAGCGCCGCCGCTTCACAAGCCGCCCACACCGGGTCGTAGTCGCGGTGGTTGTAAGGAAGGCGGTCATGCCACATCGTCGGGATCATGATCCCTCTCACGCCCGGCTGATCAGCCAGCCATTCGATTTCCTTTACGGCCCTCCGAATGTCATGAGTGATGGGAACGAGCGCAACTCCCCCGCGCCTCTCGGGACTGTGGCTGCACAGATCGGCAAGAAAGCGGTTGTGCGCACGCGCTCCCGCAAACGCAAGCTCGGGATCCTCGATGGCGCCGGCGGAAAGCCCGGCGCCGAACGGCGGTGAGGCCATGCCGGTCACCGCGTCGGCGTCGGCGAACATCACCTCCGCGGACACACCGTCCGCGTCGAGCTCTTTGTCGCGTTGTGCAGGGTCGTAGGCACCGCGCAGACCCTCTTCGTGGTCGCTCTCCCAGCCCATGATGTAGTCGTAGTTCATCTGCAGCTGCTGGTCGCGGTGCGCGTTTCTCTCTGCCAAGTGCTCGTCGAACGCAGCGTGGTAACGGGCCTCGAGGTAAGGGCGGTACTGCTCGACGGGCAACCCGGCGTGCGTGTCCGCCGAAATGATGACGTAGCGTTCGCCCACCTCAGTCGTCCTTGTTGCCCAGTACCGAAAGATCGTCGTAACGCTGGTGGAGATATGGCCCAAGATCCGCGCGCGGCACGGTCGCGACGATCCTCCCGACTTGCGACGACGTGCGCTCTGTCCAGTTGATGTCGACGATGCGCCGCACGACGAGGTCAGCTATCGGATCGAGAGGCGAGTCCTTCAGAACGAGGTCTCCGTCCACGCCCTCGTGAAGCCTGGCGTTCTCGACTTTTTCGCCGTACACGAGCAGCGGATCCTGGTCCAGTGCGCCAACCATTTCCGCCGAGGGGGAAAGTTTGAACCAGAAGTCGACTTTGTGCTTCTCATAAGGTTCGCGTCGTTCGGCGATCCGACCTCGGATCTCGCAGACGGTGAAGCCCATGCGGGAGACTCCCGCGTCGATCTGGTCTCCTTCGCGCTTGGCCCAGACTTCGGCGAGCTTCTTTGGCTCTCCGTAGGTCTCGCGCCCTCCCACCGTGGACTGTTCGGTTGTCATGGGCATGAACAACGGGTACTCCCCCACCCGGTCTCCGTGCCTCGCCTGTACCCCGAACCAGCCCGCTCCGAAACCGGGCATCCCGGGAATTTCGACGGACGTGATTGTCAACCGGACCAAAGGCTCCGGTCCCGGCTTCAGTGGTGGCGGCAAGACCGCGGCGACGAGATCGGGATCGGTCTCGTAGATCGCGGTCGCAGCCTGGGACCAGATCGCGGACGAAGAAGCCTCCATTTCGCGGCTGCGCTGCTCGTGGCGTGGCGCGTAGCGGATCTGCATGAGCGAGCCTCCCTTGTCGGCTGGTTCAAAGCGATCGATGCCCAAAGGTGACCCAGGCTCGTTCGCTTGATCGCGGCTGCTTGAACACTGTTACATGTCTTGGTGCCCGTGTCGAGCACATGGTCGACAGACGAGGCGACAACCGACTTATGACTAGTGTGCGCAGGTGGCGCGGACTTTGACGAAGGCCCAGATCTCGGCCGACGCTGGCACCCGACAACGCCTCATCGACGTGACGCGTGCTTTCGTCCAGTCCCAGGCAGGTGAAGATCTCGCGGGCCTGAGCGTGCGAAAGATCGCCGCCGAAGCAGGCGTGGCGCCCACGTCGCTCTATTGGCACTTCGGAAATCGCAGAGGTCTGCTCGACGCCGCACTGGATGCGATGATCGCCGACTTACCATCTTTGGTCGTACGGGGAACCACGCCCAGGCGTCGGATACTTTCGCTGTGTCTTTCGATGCGCGACCAGGTAAAGGCGGCGGAGCCTGCACACCGGCTGGCACAGGAGCTCGGTCGTGTCGCAGAGTTGTCGGTTCCCGCCCAGGTGCTCCTCGCGCGCGAAGTTTCGGCTGCCGGCTTCACGGGACCGAGAGCGCTCCAAGCAACACGCTCGGTCCTTTTCGTGGTGGGAGGTTTGATCCTCATCGAAGACCACTACCGTCATCGACGTCCCGGAGGGCCGAGCAGCCAAGAAATCTGGCAATCGATCGAAGACCCCGAAGTCGATTCCGCTCTGCGCACAGCGATGACGAGCTCGGAGGACAGCGACGCTCTTTTCGCCTTCACGGTCGAGCGCCTCCTCGATGGGATATTCGCCCGATGCCCGGACCGATGAGAGTTTGAGTGGCTTCGCCTACATCTTGGCTGAAAAGACCAAGCCAGAGGCATAGTTTGTGAGGCGAAATCTTGCGTTGGAGGCGTTTGGCTGATACCGGTCAGTTCTACGTCCGTAGAGCCGTTGCCCAAATGGCGCATCTCCGGCAATCCCGATCGCTTGGGACCCAGCGCCCGCCATCGGTACCAGGCTGGGAGGATTCGAGCTCGTTTCAGCTCGTCCGTGTTCGTCGCTACAGACAAGGTTCGACCGAAATGGTATGCAGGTCAGACGTATAAGGGTCCTTCATATATGGAGGTCGAAATGGCGGATTCCCGGAAGTTGCTGACCTATTTCGTTTCGAGCACGATCGCCGCTTCGGCGATCGTCGCCGTGACCACCGTATCAATCGCGTCTGCGGAGCCGCACGGCCAGCAATGTCGAGCGGTCGGCGCGTCCCAAAATCGGAGGCTCATCTGAACCACGTCGGGCAAATCCTTCGCGAACAATTGACCCAGAGTCCGCCGTCTCGGCGTTGTCTGCGTGCGACACCCATGGAACAGTGTCGACAAACCAACAACGGTGATCAAAGGAGGTCGTTGTAATGAGTCTTAATGTTCCTCGCTCTCGCTCGGTCCTGCTTCACTTGGTTGTGGCCGTCACAGCGCTGGCAGGCGCCGCTATCGCCATTAGCGGTAACGCCAACGCGTCCATTGCTGCCGCGAAGAACACAAGGCATACGGGTATCGCCCTTGTCGCTGAAGAATCGCAGTTTCTCGCTGGCTACCAGATCGCCCCGACCGGGGGGTTGGCCAGCGCCAGCGTAACCTTCACTGTGCCCTCGTTCACATGCACGACTGGCGAGGACAACGCCCTCGCGGAGCAATTTGACGGTGTCTACACTGACCAGGAACCGCTCTACGCTTTTGTCACCGAACAGTGTTACAGCTCATTTGGCGCCCGGTATATGTATGCGTTTGGGGCGGGCACGTGCTGTTACTTTTCAGAAACCGGAGTCGCAGCCGGCGATGTCGTTGTCACTTCGATATTCCAGTCCGGCAGCTCGACTTACGCCGAGATTCACGATCTCACGAATGGTGCCTATTGGTTCGCGGATAGTGCGGGGAACTTAGGATTCACGACTGCCGATATCGGTAGCCAAGTTGCAAGCGAACAGGGTGGTGAACCGGCGCCCAACTTCAAGAAGATCAAATTCTGGAACGCCACCGTGAACGGAGACTACCTGGGCTTCGACCAGCCGACTCAGTACGACGCGTACATCGGGAGTGATCTCGCCGCCGAGAGCAGTTCATTGACGACCAACGTGAATGGCTCAACGTTCACGGTTTCGAAGTACAACCCAAGGAGTTGTCGGGCCTGTGGCTGAATCAAAAGGGCCAAAGCAGGGCTGAGCCCTTCAACTACCCAGACCGGATGTGAAATCGGGCGACAGATGACCCGCGCGCAAGGTGCCGTGTGCGGTCCGACCGCTCGGAGGCCAAACCGTCCTGTAATCACAGCTGTTCGCTGATCCGGTCGGTGTCACCCTGCACTGAGGACACCCGAAGTACCCCATCTCGGCCCGTCCAGTGCGGTCCTACTGCCACAGGTGCCCGCGAGTTTGTCGTGACGCGCTAAGTGCCCTTACGAAGCTGCTCCCGCAGTTTCTCTGATGTGAAGCTGTTCGGTCGGGTTGTCTTGAGGAAGTCCACCAGGATCTCGACGAATCGGACGGGTTCCTCGACGTGGGGGTAGTGACCAACACCCTTCATGATCGCCAAGCGACTGTTTGGTATCAGCTCGTGAGCCCGGTAAGCGTGGATTAGGGGGATGATCCTGTCCCTGTCGCCCCAGACGATCAGAGTCGGCATGTTCGACGCCAGATAGAGGCGATCCATGGCGCTCACAGACTGGCCGCCCGGATCGATCACGGCACGCATCGTCCGGATGAACGCTTGGCGATTAGCGGGTTCGGTGAGTGAGGCGAAAGATCCCCAAATCTCTGTGGCGCGGGCATCGCGAATACCCAGGTTCCGGAGGAAGCCAACAATCGAGTCCCCCACGTCCCGCAGCGGCAGAGAGAAGATCAACGGCAGGACGTACTCAGCGGCGGGCAGGGTAACGAGTCGGAGAATCCAGCTCACCTCACGCCCCAGGCCCCCCGCATCGACCAGGACCAGCCGCTCACATCGCTCGGGAAACTGGTAGGCAAACTGCATCGCCACCCCGCCGCCGAAGGACTGGCCTATAACCGTGGCCCGTTCGATGTTGAGGACGTGTAGGAAGTCGCGCATCCCTGCTGCATGGTTGCCGAGCGAATAGTCCCCAAGGGGCTTGGCCGACCGGCCATGACCGAGGAAGTCGGGGGCCAGCACCGTGTAGTCGCGACGAAGGAGTTCCATAGCGGGCACCCACGTCTGGGAACTGCCAGCGATCCCGTGCAGCAGAAGGAGGACGGGTCCCTTGCCCGCACGCCGATAGGCGACGTCATAACCATGGAGGGTGAGGCGCTCCACAGGGAACTCGTCGGTCATGGTTGCCACAGACTCCACAGCCTCATCGTCCCGAGAGCCGGGCCGAATCCACAGGATATTTGCGTCAATTGTCGTGCGCCACGCCACGCCCGTCGTGGACCTCGACTTCATGTGGCCACAGATGGGGTGGCGCGGCGACTGGGAGGGTCGACGTACCATCCACTAAGTGCCGTGTGAGGACGGTCGCGAGTCCCAGAGAGCTTCACGGTATTCACATCTCCGAGTGATCCTGAGCGCTTCAGCTCTCCATGAGGTTCGAAGGCCCGTAGCACGAACCGGCAAAGTTGAACGGGTTGGACTGATGTCTCAATTGTGGGCAAGTCCGAATGCGGGGCTAGTGATCACCGTGACCGCCGCAGCCATGACCCCCACCTCCGCACCCACCTCCAACCGAGCCCGTTCCCGCGATTTCACCGGTGATCATTCGATACTCACCCCGATTGGTTAGCCGCCCCTGTTTTGGAAGCTCCTTGGGAACGAGAGGCAGCAGGCTATGCCTGACGCAAGTGGCGCTGTCGGACGGCCGATGGACTTCGTTGCCACAACTGAGCACCCAACGTTGGCCGTCGTCGAGGCCTAGTTCGTCGTCCACTTTGAAGAGGACAGGGAGTCGTGACGGGGAGCGCGGAGGGATCGCTTCGTCTCGGCATGCCAAAGCGAAGGTCAGGGCCATCGCTTCGCCATTGAGTTGCACCGCTTCATCGTTCGACATCGCTCTTTCGGGCCTGTGATGAAGGAATCTGCCGTAAGCGTGAGAGCAGAACGCGTGGTACTCGTCAGTGTCGAGGATGAACTCGTGCCAGAGATCGTCTACGGCCCGAGATGGCATGCCGAGGAGGTCTTGGGTGACAAGGTGGAGCCGAAGCCACTGACGCAAACCCTGTTTTGCTAAACCTATTGATGATCCCGTGATTCCACGTCGGCTTCGGAGTTCATCGCAATCGAGTTCGGCAGCTCGTAACGAGCCAGGAACTCGGCCCTCTGAACCTTCGTTCTGAACCCTAGAACCACCTGTCCAGCCTATTTCGTGCTCGCGTCATAGACAGCCGGACAGGCCGTTATCGCGCTACGGCGGAGGTCCGAACCTCTGGAACCGCGCCACGAGTTCAGGATCTTCCTCCGAGTCGTACCACACACAACGTAAGGCAGTCTGGAATCTTGGATTGCGTCGAGCAGCAGCATCTATGGCATCGGCGAAGTCGGCTCCGTGCAGCCGAATGAGATCCTCCAGAGGACCGCAACCCAAGTAGCACGCCGCTCGATCGTTGGGGGCAGCGTCAGCAAGCGCGACGATGAGCTCGATGATCCCGGCGTCCCCATCCAGTACCGCATCGTTGACTCGCTCCCACGCCCAGAACAAGCGGGCGGCATCCCGACGAACCGTGGGATCAGGATTCTCGTAGAGGGCCTGATAGCGCCAGTAGGCATTGACGAGCGCCGACGAGACAGAAGCCACCTACCTGTTATCGGCTCTCGACCGGGCTCGTCTGTAATCAAGGTCCGGACTGCTCGAAAGGTGCCGTACCGGCTCGGCCTCGCAGTGGGGCACCCCGTACTGGATCACGCAGGGAGGGTCATACCGGGATGGCCTGGTCCTCGGAGCCTCCAGGCCCAGCGCTGATCAGGGCACCCATCCAAGCGATTGAGGGGGTAGTTCTGGGGGTCTCTCCTCGATCGAGTGCGGCCTGAACGCCGCATCACTCCGACGAGGGATCATGGACCGGTGGTACTCATCCTCGGTGTCCTTGCAGTGGTGCTGACTGTGGCTCGCAGCTGGCCGCAATTCATCCGCATTGTCGTAAAACGCGACAACACCGGCGTCTCAGTTCTCACCTGGATGCTTGTCATGACCGCACATCTGGGATGGCTCATGTATGGAATTCTCGATCATGTCGTACTGCTCGTCATCGTGAACACCTTGTGTGCCTTGGGATGTGCTGCCATCCTCTTGCGCCTCCGGCCGCTGCAGTACTTGCTCGTACCTGTGGTCGGGATGCCCCTTGCATCGGTGGCCCTCTATGGGATCTCGAACGGAGCGCTGCTGGCTACTGTCATCGGCTTATCGCTTGTCATGTTCGTTCCACAGGTCCTGACGGTGTTCCGAGCGCCCCATCACGGCGTGTCCCCGCTCACATGGGCACTGTCGGCGTTGTCGTCGATTACATGGATCTCATGGTCAATCATGGTGGGAAGACCTCTTCTTGCCGCTGCTCACTACGTCATGCTGCCGATAGCGCTCGCCATCTTGGGGAAGACCCTACGACGGAGCCCTGTTATAGCCTCCGAAGCCATCACGCCGTAAGCGGCGGGTTGGCCGTTTAGCGTGCAGGCGAGCTTTCTGGGTCTACCGACACGGCATATTTGTAAGGGCGGGGCCATGCCCGACGGGCGCATGCCGCCGGATAATGCGGCCTTGAAAAACGAAGTGGACCGACCGGGATATGCCGTGGTCGCGCACTTCGGATTGATGTCGACCCGAGCTGTAACGACACGGCCGAACGATCCGGCGTGATTCGATGGTCTCCTGCCAATTCGGGACGGTACCCACCACCGGCATTCTCGCTCGGTTATTCGCACACTTCTCGTCTTTTGGGGACTGTAACTATCGGTTCCCCGGTTCACCGACGAGCAGTAGCGGACTGCGCGAGCTGGTTGTACCGTTGTCCAAGGTTCTCCTGGCCTTTGGCGGGACAAAGGAGGCGGGTATGGCGATATCGGGGCGCGTACGGGCTCACCATCTCAGGATGCCTTTTCGAGCGCTTCTCGTGTGCGTGGCTTTTGCTGGGGCCGCAGGGTTTACTGCGTTTCCGGCAACTGCTTCGGGAAGAGCTCAATCTTCATCTGGAGCTGTGTCTCTCCATGCGTCGCCAAATGTCATCGGAAGTCAACTCGCCGAGTTCTTTCCAGACCCCCTCGGGGCTGCCTTCTCCCAGTTCGGGTTCTCTGTCGCCATCTCGGGCAATACGGCTCTGGTGGGCGACCCTTACTACCCAAATGGGGAGATTGGCGACAGTTGCGCCTGTACAGGCGAAGCGTTGGTCTTCACCAAGTCACGCCGCGGATGGACTGAGACCGACCAACTGATCGGCTCCGATAGTGCCGCTGGCGACGATTTCGGGTTTTCTGTTGCGATTTCCGGCGGAATGCTGATAGTCGGGGCTCCGCACCACCAAGTAGGAACCAACGCGGCTCAGGGCGCGGCGTATGTGTATGTGAATACAAGCAGCGACGGCCTCTGGTCACAAGAGGCAGAGTTGACCTCCGACATCGGCGGTTTTGGCGGTACGGCAAACGAGGTTTACGGCGCGTCCGTCGCCATTTCGGGTACTTCGGCGATCGTTGGCGCCTTTGGTGCTTATGTGAGCGGGGTACAGGTTGGCGCCGCCTATGCCTACAATGAAAGCGGCGGGAACTGGCACCCAGACGGTCTTCTCTCGTCTTCAATCCCAGGAACTTTCGGTGGATCCGTAGCGATCTCAGGAAAGACAGCGGTCGTGGGCGCACATACTCAACAAGTAGGTAGCAACGGCGGAGAGGGCGCGGCCTATGTTTATACCGAGCATCAGGACAGTTGGGCACTCGCTGGGGAACTGACCCCGTCCGATGGTGGAGCGGAGGACAGTTTCGGTTATTCGGTGGCGGTTTCAGGAACAACGGTGGTAGTGGGCTCGCCCGACCACCAAGTCGGAGGCAACATCAACCAGGGGTCGGCATATGTGTTCAGCAAATCCGGAAGCGCATGGCCCCAGACAGCCGAGCTAACAGCATCTCCTGACCCTGCCCCATATCAAAATTTTGGGTGGTCAGTCTCGGTTACCGGCAGTCCGCACCACAGCTATACCGTGCTCGTCTCGCGAGTCGACATCAAGATTGTATACGTCCCGCCGTGTTGCACCGGATACGTGTACACCGGGACTGGCAATACTTGGACCCCGGCAGCTGAGGTCGAGCCCTCTGACGCTCAGGCGGCCGATTCGTTCGGTGACTCAGTTTCCGTCTCGGGCACGACAGCCCTCATTGGTGCTGAATTACACCAAGTGGGTAGCGTCCGGGGCGAAGGAGCAGCCTACGTGTTCTCCTCTTAACCGATCTTCGTAAGAGGGGTCCGTGGCTCTTAACCCTCGGTCTGTCTTCCACATAGCATTGGCCGTCAACATTTCGCACTCGGCTGCCTGCCGCGGTTACCGAACCATGGCAATTCCGAATCGGTCCTTGCACTTAAACGAGGGCGTACTGTAAGTGCCGTGGTCGCGCACCTCGGACTGATGTCGACCCGAGCTGTAACGACACGACCTCAGTGATCCAGCGTGATTTGACCGTCTCCCCCCGATACGGGACGGAACGCACCACCGGCAGGGATGCCGAGTGGTCTTAAAGCTCGCCGCCCGGCGCTTTTCGGTTCAGACTGGATGGTGCTCGGCATTTCCTCTACCCCTCGTCCCTTGTCAGCGAGCGTTGGGCGTTTCGCGGCAGACTTGGAGACGTGGTGCGGGAGCGGAGGATAGGTGCCGTTCAGGTCGCGTTTGGGTGCCATGACTGAGCCCCGGCCAGAAACTCGATATGCGGCAGTCGGCGAGACCGACGTTGCCTACCAAGTCGTTGGAAATGGCCCGCCGGACCTTCTCTATTTCAGTCCGCTTGGAAACAACATTGACCTGATCTGGGACTCACCGGATGCCGCCGAGTTCTTTAATGGGCTGCCATCGTTTTGCAGACTCATTGCGTTCGACCGTCGCGGGACAGGACTATCCGACGGCGTAGCCAGAAATGCGATCCCAACCTGGGAGGACCTGAGCGAAGACGTGGGTGCGGTGCTCAACGCGGTCGGAGTGAGGCAAACTGCCATCTTGGCAACTGCCGAAACTGGGCCGATGGCCCTCCTTTTCGCTGCCATGCACCCCGATCGGGTCAGCGCTCTCGCACTTGTGAACAGCTACGCGCGCCTCGTTGCGTCGGACGATTACCCGATCGGCGTCTCGTCGGAACTCTTGGACTCGTTTGTGGAAATGACTCGCACGAAGTGGGGGACTTGGGATTTCGCCCGGCTTGCGATTCCCAGCCGGGCTGACGACGTTCAGACGCTCGACCACGTCGCCAAGTCGATGCGCTCGTCGGCGACTCCCCGCAATGCCGCAGCCCAATACAGCTACCTGATCAACAATATCGATGCAAGACCGTTCCTGAAGCTCATACAAGTGCCTACTTTGGTGCTCCATATTCGTCATCACTTGCTATGCCCGATATCGCTCGGTCGTTACCTGGCCGAACACATCGAGGGAGCGAAGTTCGTCGAGCTGCCTGGATCAGACATCGGACTCGCAGGTGAGAACGTCCCGTATATCGCAGAGGAGCTCGCTGAGTTCTTGACGGGCGAGCGCCCCGTCGAGATCGACCGCGTCCTGACAACAGTCCTCTTCACAGACATCGTCGACTCGACCGGTCTGGCGGCCTCTTTTGGTGATCGGCGGTGGCGAACACTTCTCGATGCCCACGACCGGGCGGTCAGGGAGCAACTTCGGCGCTTTCGCGGTCGGGAGATCAAGACCACGGGGGACGGCTTTCTCGCTTCGTTCGACGGCCCGGCACGGGCGATCCGCTGTGCCCGATCCATCATCGACGCCACTGCGGAACTGAGAATCGGGCTTCGTGCGGGTCTGCACACCGGAGAGTGCGAGATCCGAGGGGAGGATCTCGGTGGACTGGCCGTTCATATCGCTGCGCGTGTGGGTTCCCTGGCGGGCCCTTGTGAAGTTCTCGTCTCGGGGACAGTCAAGGACCTTGTCGTTGGATCGGGAGTCGACTTCACCGACAAAGGCGAGCACGAACTCAAGGGGGTCCCGGGTTCGTGGAAGTTATTCGCTCTGACGGGTTGACAGAACACGCGATAAGTGCCGGAGTGCGCTATTCGGCCGCTCGGCGTGACCGTCCCATATTCGCGGCGTGGGATGATCCGGTGCGGTTTCTCCTCTGAGGGCAGGCGCGTGGAGCATTACCGGATCCGGCACTTCCGGATGGGTCCAATGCGGTCCGGGGGCAGGGGTGCCCCTATCAGAGGGCTAAGAATTCAGATCACAATTCTGAGCGTGCAATCTAGGTGGGGAAAAAGAAGATCGAGACTTCTGATATTGGGCCTCCCCCCACTCACACTCGCCTTTTTACTGTTTGGTTGTGGAAGTAACGCCAGCCCATCGAGTGGGGCGACGGCGAAAGCGAGCACGTCGTCGTCTACGACCGCATCGACGGCGAGCAGGTCAATGGCACTGAGCGGTCCCGTCCTAGGTCCAGATGGGCTCGGCGTGGTTGATGTCGGAACTACCCAAGCTGGCGCAGTTGCCACCGTGGTCCGGTACCTGGGCTCACCCACGAAGACCACGCTGGGCGTCTGCAAAAACACCACTGAGGTGCAATGGAAAGATCTTTCCCTCGAGTTCACGTCGGGGACGCTAACTGGGTACCGCTACCTGCGAAATGGCCTGCCCGTTGTTGGCACGTCGGAGCATTCGACTGGCTCCGGTCACCCACTTCTGAAGACGTCCGCTGGAGCAACGCTAGGTATGACACTGAGTCAGGTGAGGAGTCTTTACCCACCTGAGGATTTCAGCTACGAGCAAGGTGGCGCCATAGTGGTTCCGGGTACCCCGATTGGGAATCGGCTGTTCCTTGGATTCTTCGCAAGTGATCCGTCGACCCCGCTCTCCGAGATCAAGGGTGGAAGTCCCTGCGGTGATTTCTGAGTATTGAGCCCACGCGGGTACTGCCGAGTGCGCGCTTTCGGATGTTGAACGAACCCGGGCGCTAACAACAGGGGCGAGCGGTCTTGCGTTGTTGGCCGTCTCTGGCCGACCAGAGGGTGGTCTCCACATGCAGTTACGGACGGTGTTCCAGAGCCCTCGGGCGCGACCGAGGTCATTGCCCAGGTGGCTCATTCAGTTGGGACCGCTCCCCCGGAGCTGTCGGTCCGCTGCTTCGGTGGCGAGCCGAGATGCGAGTTGTCGAGAGATCCCGAGCACTCGTCCGATCTCACTTATAGAAGCGCCTTCTTCTTTTCCTAGCGCGAACAGTGCCAGGCGGAGATTATGACGGGCAGCTTCGAAGTCCTCGATGGCTTCGGTCACCTGTCGACGTTGGCTTGGAATAGCTGTCCCTTGAGAGGCTGCGATCGCAAGCTCCCCGTTTTCGAGACGCCTTGCTATGACAACCATGGTCTTCTCGTAGCGCCGAAGGCGTTCGCGCAGGAGCGCCGAAGACTCGTTGAGTTCGGTAATCCGGCGCACCAACTGTCTTCTCTTCCTCGACATAGATCCCCTTCTGAAACGGCTGTTCGCACCAGTCAACGGTAGAAGGTCGCAGATGCGTCAGGACGCGGAACGATCTCCGGCACAGAAGTGGGGGGTTGCCGTGATCGTTCCGCCGATTCCCGCCGTCATTTGGTTTCGAAACAGATGCAGTGGACAGGGGGGACCGATCACCACAGCAGTTCGAGAGCGGGGCTCGCACAGACAACCAAGCACATGGTTGACGTCCTGTCAACAGGTGTGGACATCTCAAGACCGGTCCGTCCAGTAGTCTGGACGCTGACGGGTTTCGGTTGCGAGCTGTCATGATTTCGATCGCTTCACACCTGGGTTGAGGAGATGGCGGATCTCGTAACGGCCGCGGCACCCTGACCGCACTTGAGGTGCCGTGTGAGAACGGTCGCGAATCGCGGAGACCTGCACGGTATTTACACCCCCGAGTGATGCAGAGCGCTCCAGCTCCCCATGAGGTTCGCATGCCCGCAGCATGAACCGGCAAAGGAGTCCGGTCGCTGACGGGTGGCGACGAAGGGCCGGTGTCGATGCGCTGCCGGATCAATCCATCACCAGGCAGCCCGCGAGGCGCTTCCTCTCTGCGCGTCGGCCGACTTTGGAGTCGCGTCTCCGTTCTCAACTCCTCATGATCCACTCGACGCCCTGGCGCTGCTTTGGCTTCTTCGAGCAGACTCGTGCCGTGGATGTCGGCGAGATCCACCGGGGCATCCGGAGGTGATATATGCGCAAGTGGATGCTGTTGACCGGAAGTGCCGTCTTGATGGTGACCCTCGCCTCGTCGGGCACTGCGGGAGCCGCCCCGGCGACAGCGGTGCCAAAGCACGTGAAGCCGGGCAGCGTGTGGACGCTTGAGGTAAGCGGGGGCTACTGCGAGGTGCAGACGTTTCTCGTCGATCACCTGTTCACGGCCAACGTGAACGACGACGCCGGTACGTACACCGGTGGCGGGAAGAAGATCACCGAGACCTGGACGTCGGGCGGCTTCGCCGGCACGACGGACTCGGGCACATACTTGAAGTCGGCGGGCTACTACCTGGTCGAGCTCTTCTTGGACGGATCGGAGGTGAACACGGGCGCCCTCGTGCCGGGCGCAGTCTCGCGTTGCTGAACGAGTGAAGCAGCGGTAGCCGTCCGGCACGTTGATGTACAGAACAGGGAGACGCCCGGCCCACGGTTGGCCGGGCGTCTTCGGCGCTGGCGAGCATGCTGGCCGTGCAAGCCACGACACTCCGCGCTCCACCGTGTAGATATGTTGTGTCAGGGCGGTCAACCCGCTCGGGACACCGGACCCGTATTCGCGGCCCCTGACCGATCCCGGGACCGCACTACTCGTGCCGTGCTGCGCCATCAGGTTCCCGTAGGACCCGTCCCATAACAACGCCGCTAGGCGATCCCGCCGGGATCCGTCGTCATGAGGTTGTACTTAGCAAGCGCGCCCACCGGCAGACTCGTACGGGTCGGGGTTCGAGAAGGCAGCCTCGAGCGTCGTCGTTACCCGAGCGCTCCCAGGCCGTCGGCCCCTTCTGAGATCCTCTTTCCAAGAATTTCGTGGTGGGCAGGCAACCTTTCTGACAGGCAGAGGGGTTTAGAAGGGTGATGGCCATGGGAGAGGACCGCTGATGCCGCCAGTCCGGCGTGGCCAGAGGCGTGCGGCTTTCGAGCAGTTCGTGACGGAGTCGACCGGCGGTCTGCTCCGAACGGCTTACCTCGTCACCGGCGATGCCGGTCACACAGAGGACCTCGTTCAAGAGACTCTCATCAAGGTCGCCCGCCGCTGGTCCCGGGTCGACCGAATGGAGAACCCAGAGGCCTACGCACGCAAGATCCTCGTCAACCTGGCGGTGGACGGCTCCAATCGCCGCTCACGTCATAGGGGTGAGCTTGCGGCGCAGCAACGACCCGACGGGCTTGCTCAGTGCGACCCGCATGCCTCGTGGGGTGTCCCCGCGCTGGTTGAGGAACGAATGGAGCTGGTTCGAGCCCTGGCTGAGCTGCCACCGCGGCAGCGAGCCGTGTTGGTGCTCCGGTTCTTCCACGACCTCAGCGAATCGGAGGTCGCATCCACGCTTGGGTGCTCGATCGGGACGGTGAAGAGCACGACATCTCGGGCCCTCGCAAGGATGCGTTCGTTGCTTCCAAATCAACGCTCGATGTCGAGCATTGGATTCGAGGTCCTCGCATACACAGAGCGAAAGGCTGGACAAGGATGACCGACCAACTTGAGTCTGAACTTCGGGAGGCGTTCGCACGTCGCGCCGCCGAGGTCCCCGCCGATGCAGTGGAGCGCCTCCGCCGGGTTGACTATCGGCCACACACGAGGCGTCGTTGGCCATTGACGATCGGCGCTTTTGGGGCAGCCTCTGGGACGGCCGCAGCGGTGTCTGTCTTGGTACTAGGAGGGTCCCCGGTTGCCTTCGCCGGGTGGACGGCCACGCCCATTTTGACCAGCGCCGACCAGAATGGGGCGGCGCCAGGCGACTGTCAGACCCAGCTCGCGACTGCGCCCGGTGGCTCGAGTCCGGGGAGCTGGAGCGAAGTCACCACCGACGCGCGCGGTCCATACACCATGACGGTCTACGAGAACGGCAGCAACAGCCTGGCGAGTTGCTTTACGGGGCCGTCGTTCACGACGTTGCAAGTGGAAACCCTCAACCCGGCATCGGGCGGGGCCAACACCGTATCCGGCGAGATGGCGGTATCGGCGATAGGACAGCGGGCTCCGACGCCGCAGGTCACCAACGCGGCGGTCCGGCTGTTCTCGGGCGGAGATGTCGAACAGCTCTTGGTAAGCCATCTCTCGCAATCCGCGAACGGCACGTACACGCTGGTCGAGGGCCGCCTCGAACCGAGTGTCACGGCCGTCACTTTGGTACTCAGCGATGGCCAACAGGTCACCGCCACCGTAGGAAATGGGTGGGCCGTTGCGTGGTGGCCGGGCAATCAGGACGTGGCATCCGCTCAAACAACCTCAGCGAGTGGCACCGCCATCGTGCCCCTCAAGGTCGCAAACTTCGCTGCGCCTCCACGTCCGGCCGGCAGTACTGCTGTCCTGACCCACGGGTCTCCCGATGGTCCTTCCCTCAATCAGACGTCCAGCGCGCCCTAGCTGCCGGTGCTAGTCGTCCTCGCCAGGGGCCCACGACGGGAGGTGACATCCGAAAACTGGTTGATCCCGATCGAATCGTGTATCCAACTGGACCGAGCGCAACGTGCGACGGCATCCGGAAGTGCCCGATTCGCGCACCCGGTAACGACGCCGTCGAGTGATCCAGCGCGATTGCTCCAACAGAAGGTTGGTTCGGACCGGGGCGCAGACCCGGCAGTCCTGAGCGTGATCGCCGCGCCCTTTCACGCGGCCTTACCAGACCCTTTCCGCGCGCAATCAAGATTCATTCTCGCTTTCCTGTTGCGTCACAAGCAGTTCACTTCCAGGAACTATTGACGGCTGCATCCAACGGAGCGACTGGCGGGAGCGCATGTTGCACCACGACGCATCGATCTGAGCCTCGCAGCCGCCGTAGAAGGAGGTCAAGCATGAATCGGCCGCGAATGGGCACATGGACAAAGGGCATCGTGGTGGGGATCATCTTTGGTGGTCTTGTGGCGACTGGAATCAGTTGGGCATCGATACCAGACTCGAACGGAGTCATTCACGGTTGCTACAAGACCAGAGGCACGACCCACAGCTTGAAGGTGATCGACTCTGCCGTCACCTCCAGTTGCCCGAGCGGATATACAAGCCTCGATTGGAGTGAAACCGGACCACAAGGCCCTCAAGGCCCGAGCCTTCTTCAAGGTGGTTACGACAACAACGGGACTACTGTCTCTAGCGCTCTACAGACCGTCGACACCATGACGATCACAAACACGGGCTACTACGAACTCTCGGCGAAGCTGGATGTCGACCTAGAAACTGGCCTTGGCGATGTCTCCTGCCAACTTCTCTCGCCGACCGGTGATTCAGATACTGGCGTCTATGCGGGCAACTCGAGCGGCAGCCTCGCGTACGGAACTATCAGCCTGTTGGTAACTCCTAGCGACGAGATCACAGCTGGACAGAGCGTGACATTGAGCTGCATCGAGCCATACGGCCCTGCCGCAGGCATCTTCGATATCAAGATCGCTGCGCTAGAGGTTGGATCGGTGAGCAACTCGCAGTTGTGAGTCATTCTTTTGCTGTTCAGCAGCTGAGGACTTTGCGTCCGATCGCAACAAGCCTGCACTCTGACGACTCGCAGGTGTCGTCCTGATGTGTGGGTTGTATTGACCGGGCGATATATGTGCCGGTGAGTCGGACGGTTCCACCCAACCCGGCCATCCGTCGCCGATTCGATCGCTATCGCCACCGGTCACCCCAATTACCGGAGCAGACTGGTTCCCGTGGCCACTGCCCGCATAAATGGGATCGAGTTGTACTACGAGCTGCACGGCAGTGGACCAGCAGTCGCCGTCATACCCGGTATGGGGACCGATACTCGACTGTTCTCCCCGATCGCTATGACCCTCGCCGAGCGGCATCAGGTGCTGGTGTTCGATCCGCGGGGAGCCGGTCGTAGCGACAAACCTGACGTTCCCTATTCGGCCGAGGAGATGGCGGACGACACCGCTGGTCTTTTCGATGTGGTGGGAATGCAAGCGCCCACCGTGGTTGGCTACTCGATGGGGGGACGGATCGCTCTGACCCTCGCCCTGCGGCATCCAACCAGAGTTCGAGGCTTGCTCCTCGCCTCCACTTCGGCGAGGACGCCGCCTGTCCGTCTTTTCAGCAGGCGATGGTTCATGATGGACGTCCTTGGTCGGGTTCGGCTCCCGAGGTCGATCGATCCTCAGCCGCGCTACGCCCAGCAAAGGCAGCGTGAGGCCTTCCGTACCTTCGACTGTTCGGATCGACTGGCTCAGATCAGGGTCCCGACGACGGTGATCCATGGCCGTGACGATCACGTCACTCCGTACCCCCTCGCTTTGGAGCTACAGCGTGGTATCCCCGACGCTCGATTAGTCACTGTCGACGGTGGTCATTTCGCCCTGATCACGAAGCAACGACGCCGCTTGATAGAGGCGGCCGAAGGGCTGGCGGGCTGAGCCGATTCCACCAGTATCCGCCGTTCTCGCCCGCGCGCTGGATGTGTAGAAATGCGCTACCGGTCCCCCTGGGCGAGAGAACTGAGTCCCATGAGGCGACTGCGCCGCCTGAGGCTAGGAGAACAAGTTTTTATTCTGGTCACGCTCGGCTGAGTTCTGAATGTTGACCAGAAAGTAGACCGTTCTCCTGATGACAAACGAGCCAGTTGCAGAGACCAACTCACCACGAACGCAGGACCTGAGCAGTGTCAAAGGCGTTGCACGTCGATCCTTCGGGGTACTGCTCCGGAGGTAATGGACGGCTCACCTCCTCGGGCGTGGGACCGATCCGCCGCCCGATCTTACGAAGGCGCTCCAGATCGAAGCCGTAGAACGAAGCGGCGTTCGTCTCGACCATCGCCCGCACTTCTGACTCGGGACATTGCGCGAACGCAACCCTCAACGCCTCACGGGTATGAGGGTAGCTGCCCTCCGAATGCGGGTAGTCGTCGCCCCACATGATGCGCTCGACACCGACGTCGTAACGGAGAGGGGACTCACTCGGTCGCAAAAAACTAGCACCCACCCAGAAATTCCTGTGGAAGTACTCAGAGGGCGACATCGACATGCCTGCGGCGACCGCTCCGAAGAACTTTGCTTCCGCAGCGTCTCCGAGGGTCATCCGCCGGTAGAACCAATCGAGCGTCTCGAGACCTCTCGGCAACCATGCGACACCTTGTTCGGTGAGGACGATCCGAAGCCCCGGATGGCGTTCCAGCACACCCGAAAAGATGAGATGCCATACAGACCTGTGGCTGAACCACGGCAGTTCGATCAACATCATGGCTCTCGCCGCCTCGTGCTCTCCGTAATCGGGCAGACCGCTTCCGCCGTGGATGTTGATCGGCACGTCGAGCTCTTCGCAGCGCTGCCAAAGCGGCTCGTAGACCGGCTCCCAAAGCGGCGCTAGCCCCGAGCCCGGCGGGATTCCCGGCAGCAATACACCGCCAAAAGTCTCGAACGCGCTGATCGCCCAATCGAGCTCGGCCAGGGCGTCGTCGACCTTGTTCAAGAAGACCTGCACGACCCCTGCCCGGCGTCCCGGGACATCTGCGCAGAAATCGGCCAACCAGCGGTTGTGTGCCTGTGCGCCCGCCCAACGACGTTCGTAGTCCGCCTCGCTCGGAGGCAGTGCTACCAGGTTCCCCTCCTCGAAGAACGGTGGCACGGTGTTCGGAAAGATGACCTCTGCCACCACGCCGTCCGCTTCGTGTTCTTCAAGACGACGCTTGCTGTCCCAGCTTCGGTATGCAGTCGGAGCGAGCAGATCGGCAAAGGGGTTCACGTACGTGGCCGCCCACTCGTCGAAGTCGTCGTGCCAGCGCGAGGGGAGGTACGGACGGTAATCCTGAATGTCGCCTCCTGCGTGGGTGTCCGCGGAGAGGATCGTGTACCGCTCATTCGAGGCGTGAGCACTCGTCGAACCCACCCGCGTTTTCTCGGAAACAGACATGGCTTGCCTTCCAATCACAGAATCTGCCCAATCACAGAATCGGGTCGGGCAACTCACCCTTGGCGATCGCGTCGGCGCGGTGATGGAGCAGGCGTCCCGCTTCGTCCAAGTCGTGCGAGATCACGAAGCTGCCGGCCTTGACCCCTGCCACCGCGAAGCGCCCGAGCTCCAAGAGGTCCACCACCTCGGTGGGTCTACCGGCTGCGGCGAGCTGTGCGCGGAACTCCTCGAACGTGGTTCCCGGTGCCGGAGGACGCGGACGGACGCGCGCGAGCTCTGAGGGGCGGTTTCGCTGCGCAGTCCACAAACCGGTGTCTAGGAGCCCGCCCGACGGGTAGAAGACAGCGGCACGCAACGAGCTTTTGGTCTGCCGAAACTGGTGAGCGAGCGCCTCCGTGAAACACGACACGGCAGCTTTGCTGGACGCGTACACGGACGCGTAGGGAACGGGGGCGATGCCACCGTCCGCGGACGAGGTGTTGACGACCACGCCGGATTCGCCTGATGCGAGCATCCTCGGCACGAAAGCCAAGGTCCCGTTGGCAACTCCGAAGACGTTTACCGAGAAGCACCATTTCCAGTCGTTGATCTCCTGCTCCCATGGGAGCCCGCCGCCTCCCGACGTGACCCCCGCATTGTTGAAAAGCAGGTGGCATGCACCGAATTTGGAGAAGACGCGGCTCGCCAGAGAGTCCATCGAGTTGAAGTCCGAGACGTCCACCAATGCGCCTTCGACTTCGCCGAAAGCTTCGAGATCTCGGACCGTCTCCGCCAGTACCGGTTCTTCGATGTCGGCCACGACGACACGCACGCCTTCTTCCAATAGGGCTTCGGTGATTCCGCGGCCGATCCCAGAGGCACCTCCTGTGACCACCGCCACCTTGCCCTTCAGATCTCGCATTCAAAACTCCCCCGGACGACGACCCGATCACCGTAGCGCGAGGCCCTGTCACACTGTTCAAGGGACCGGGGTGAACGCCTGGGACCGACTCGTCCACCTGGCGTTGCAGCGCATCCGCCGCTCCCGCGAGATCGCTCAGCGGGGAACGGGAGAAAGCTCGTTGGAGCGTGCTGTCGAGCCAAACCAGTGGGCACTTTGCTTGGGCCTGCGCTCGAAGGTCTTCGGGTCGACCGAGCAAAGACCGAACTTGGGCCGATACCCGTGCGCCCACTCGAAGTTGTCGACAAGGCTCCACACGAAGTAGCCGCGCACGTCCAGTCCGTCGTCCAGGCATCGTCGGAGCCCGCGCAGGGCTTCGTGTAGGAAGACGATGCGCTCACCGTCTTCCTCTGTGCTTATGCCGTTCTCCGTGACCAGGACGGGAATACCCGTGAAGGCCGCTGCCCGACGTATCGTGTGCTCAAGCGCGGCGGGCCAGTTCTCGTATCCCATCTGGGTGAGAGGGACGTTCGGGTCGTTTTTCCCCTCTCCATCGGGACCAAGGTGGGTTCGCGTGTAGCACTGAACACCGATGAAGTCGTCGCCTGAGGTTGCGCGCAGGAAGCCGTTCTCCAGGATCTCTTCCGCAGCGTCCCGCACCAATTCGCCACCGGGGTCCGCGACGAGCTCGTCCATCGAGAGCGTGAGACCGACCGGAAAACGTCCCGGGCCTGAACGCAGCGCGTCGATGGCCAAACGGTGCGCGCGCACCATGGTCTCGTTCACCGCGATGTGGCGAGCCAGGTCGTCGTGCACACCGGGCGGATACTCGCCTTTCGTGTAGCCCATCACACCGATGACGTTCGGCTCGTTGATCGTGCAAGCCCAACCGAGAAGATCTCCCAGATGAGTGGTCGCCTTCCTCACGAACCTCTCGAAGCACTCGGCTGCGTCGCGCGACTCCCAGGCGCCGCGCGCCGCGAGCCACCTGGGAACTGTGAAGTGATGGAATGTGACGACGGGCGATATTCCCCGCTCGGCGCAGGCCGCGCACATGCGCCGATAATGGTCGAGCGCGGCCAACGAGAATTCGCCTTCGGCCGGTTCGATTCTGCTCCATTCGAGCGAGAAGCGGTAAGCGCCCAAGCCCAGCGACGCCACCAGATCTATGTCTTCGGGCCACCGATTCCACGAGTCACATGCGTCGCCGCTCGGCTCCGCGCATCCCGATCCCTGCTTGTGCTCCCAGTCCCACCAGTCGTTGTTGACGTTCCCGCCTTCGATCTGGTGCGCGGAGGTCGCAACTCCCCACAGAAAACCCTGCGGGAAACGAACCGGGTGATCGTCTCCTCTGGCATTTGGCACGTACGGCACCGTAGCCGTGCCCGAGATCAGCGGTCGACCTTCACCTCACCAGATCGGGCCAGCGCGTGACCGCCATCCTGCGCATGCCTTCTCTCCAAGTCACTTTCGTGTTCCCGACGAGCTCGTGCATCTTCGACAGGTCGAGCGACACGCTCTCGATGGTCGCGTCCGTCGGTCCGAAACGCGCCTCGAGGCCGCAGAGCCCGGCCAGGTACGTAGTCCACTCCTCGATACTCGTCCTGTCGCCTCCCCAATTGACAATCGTTGCCGGCACCGATGCACAGCCCAACATTCCCGGGACCGTGGAGAGAATGTCGTCCTCGTGAATCGGGTGGTACACACTGGGGCCGTTCGTGTGAACGGGTATCGCGGACCCGTTTCGCAACATCTCGACGTGAATAGCGGGCCATCCTCCGCGAGAGCCGTAGGGCACGCTCAGCCGGGCGATCGTGGTGGGCAGACCGAAACGGCGAGCTCCCCAACGAGCGACTGCCTCCGCTGCGATCTTGGAGATGCTGTAAGTGCGCAGGAATGGCCAGACACCGTGGTTGTCCCCGAGCGGTTCTTCCTCGCTCAGTTCCTTGTGATCGTTCGGCTTGTACACAGCAGTACTGGAGCAGTGGAGGAACGCGCGGGCTCCACGGTGGTGTTCCATGAGCAGCGCCAACCCCCCGCAATTCGCGTCGAGGTCGGTCCCCCAGTCGTTGCTCTTCGCGACCGCGAAGTTGAGTACATATTCAGCGTCAGAAGGAAGACCGTCGAGCTGCCCACGACTCAGGTCTACCGGGAGGCATTTGACACCTGCCTCCTCGAGCCTGGCTTTGGCATCGGTGTCCTTGAAACGAGCGGCGCCGAATACGACGTTGTTCTCCGCAAGAGCCCGTGCGAGCGGCTCTGCCACCTGGCCCGTCACACCCGTGACGACGATCGTCGAACCTCTGAGCGCCGCCGTCGAACCTCTTGACCCCGCGGCCACGCTGGGCGCCGCCGTCGCGCTGGGCGCCGCTTCTTCCGTATCCGGGATCTCGGTCACAGCCCCTCCGGCTCTACTTTCGCCACCTCTTGTCGGCTGAACGCGGTAGACGCCTCCCCGAGGAACTCGCCAGGACCGCCCGGCACCACTCCCGCGACCAGAGGCGACTGGGTCAGCACGAATGCACCGAGGAACAAGACGCTCAGTGCGAGCATCTCTCCGACCAGGTAGCCGGAACCGGTGCGGAGGTGCTCCTCGAAGGCGGTCACCCCTATCACGATGCTCACGAGCGGATTGACGATAACGATCGTGGCTCGGGATGCGGTCAACGGGCCGGCGTGAAGCGCGTTCTGCAACAGGAACAGGCTCCCGAGACCGGAGATCGCAAGCGCGTAAGGCTCCCAGCTGACAAAGACGTGGCCCCACCCCTCTGTCACAAGCGTCGTGACAGCTTTGATGATCGCGGCGTTGTACGCGACGAGCACAGCGGACGCTGCTCCGAAGCTGGCCGCACGCCACCAACGCGGCCCCGATCTCGCCGCCAGAACGAGCGCTGTCACGACCGCGACCATCACAAAGGTGACTGCGAGCCAAGCCGTCTGACTCGGGATTCCACGGCCTGTGGCGGGGTGGGCGATGACGATGAAGCTTGCGAGTCCGACGACCACCGCAGCGACGGCCATCCAGTCAACGGATCTGAGTCGATGGTGGAAGACGAATGTGAGGATGAGCACGAGAAAGATCAACTCGGTCGTGAGCACCGGTTGAACGGTGCTCAGTTGCCCGAATCGAAGGGCGACCGCTTGGAGTACGAACTGGACGAGCATGAGGCCGAATCCGACCAGCCAGATCTTCCGCCGCACGGCGTGCGCCATGAGCCCAAGCTTCATCGACGCGTCGGCGGGTGCCTTTTCGATCCCGATTCGCTGAAGGACCGACGTAACAGCAGCGACGCATGCTGCCGCCAGCGCCAAGACGTACGACACAGAACACGTTCTAGCCGAGTAGCCGAGGCCTGGGTGCGGCCTGGGTGAGGCCGGGTCAGGCCTGAGTGAGGCCGGGCGAGGCCGCGGGGGACTACCCGGCGGGCGCCAGATATCGCTCGAACCAGCGCAGTGTCATCTCCCACGCATCTTTGGCGGACGCCTCGTGGTACGAATCGGGCCGAGCGTCACAGTGGAAACCGTGTCCGGCTCCCGGATACAACTTCACCTCGGTGGGCACCTTTGCCTTCTGCGCAGCCGCTCTCACTGCTTCCACCTGGTCTACGGGAATGCCCTTGTCCTCTTCGCCGAACAACCCGAGCCAAGGAGTCTGGAGATCGGGTGCCATTTCGAGAAGCGGAGGCATGCCGAAACGTCCCTCGACCACTCCCCCTCCGTAGAAGGTGACCGCGGCGCCAAGCTTCCTCTTTGAGGCGGCGAGGAAGGTGACCGAACCACCCATACAGAAACCGACCACGCCGATCCGCGCGGGTCCGAAACCGACCTCTTCGAGATAGCGCAGCGAGGCGTCGATGTCGTCGAGCAAGCCCTGTTCGGACAAGGCCTGCATGTGGGACATCACCTTTTCGAGGTCCCCGTAGTCGAGAGCCGGGTCACCGCTGCGATGGAACAGATGAGGCGCGACGGCCCGGTATCCGGCCTCCCCAAACCTGCGCGCGACCGACTCGATGTGGTCGTTCACTCCGTAAGCCTCTTGGAGGACCACGACAGCGCCCCGCGTCCGACCAGTCGGTTCGACGTCGTAAGCAGCCATCGCGCCGTCATTGGTGTTCAACATCACGGTCGTAGCCATGGAACCTCCCTGTCAGCGTCGGTTTCGGCGCTGAAGCTTTACACGATCGAGGTGCTCCACCCCTTTCACCGGTACACTTCTCTCGACTTGTGCGAGCTTCGTGTCCCTGGAACCGACTTCAGATCCAGGCGGCCGTTCGTCACTCGAGGGGGCCGTGATGGGAACCGACGGGGACCGGCGCGTCGTTGCGCTCGTGCTGACCCACAACGCGCCCGCCTCCCTCGAGAGGTGCCTCGAGGCGATCGCCGCACAGACTCGACCGCCCGACACCGTCTTGGTGGTCGACAACGCCAGTCAGCCGCCGGTCGACGCGCGTTCGCTCTCGAATGGGTCGATTCGGGTCCGGGTAGTACGTTCCGAGGTCAATACCGGCCCCGCGGGAGGTTGGGCGCTCGCGCTGCGGGAATTCCTAGGTGGCGACCAAACCCTTGCATGGGTTCTCGATGACGACATGGTTCCCGAAGTCGATTGCCTCGAACGACTGGGGGAAAGGGTTCACGCCGAACCCGACAGGGCTTTCGCATTTCCTCGCTGCATCGACCCCGACGGTTCATGGGCGCAATTCCCTTCGTGGTGCGGTTTCCTCCTCGCGAGGGAGATAGTCGAGGCAGCGGGTTTGCCAATGGAGGGGTTGTTCTGGTGGGCCGAAGACACCGAATACCTCCGCTTCCGCATTCCGCGTGCCGGTTTCGAGCGGCAGAACGTCAAAGACGCCAGGGTTCATCACTTGA
>DASPVS010000518.1:0-2267 GCA_035622235.1 Acidimicrobiales bacterium
GTTCTCCGGAACAAACGTGAGCGGCGCGGCGCACTCGCGGGACCCGAGAGAGCCCTTAAACACGGAGCCGCCTCTCCTTCTAGAACTGCGAGAAGGTGCGAGTTGTCCACAGTAATGAGAAACTCGCCTTTTGATCAAAGAGAATTCAGTAGAGTCGAGATGTGGCGCGGTGGTTTAGGTCGAGGTTTGTTTTCCCTGTTGCCCGCCCTTTCGTCTGCGGGTGTCACACGATGTCGACCATGCTCCGTTTCCACATCCCGCTCATCGAACCGGACGTGCCCAATTAAGGCATCCGGCTCTCGGACAGAGGCTGTAAACTCAAGGGTCTTTCACACGGTCGCATTCGGAACGCTCGCACGAAAACGACGAAGCTGGTACAGTCCCAGCTTCTGGTACAGGTAACGGTCCGGGTATCGTGAGTATCCCAGTCCCCTGACCTTGTGCTTTCGGCAGAGCCATCGACGTAGCCGACTCGTGACGTGGTAGTTCACCGCGTTGTACGTTCGGCTGACTGCGCCCAAGTCGAAGTAGTTCGCCCAGCCGCGCAGTTTCCTGTTCAGCCGGCCAACCATCTCCTCCTCGTCCATCGGGGTCCAGCGGCTCGACGTCTGCTCGCCGATCGCGTCGCAAAGCTTGGCGACCTTCTTCTTCGCCGGTGAGGCGGCCAGGTAGGCCGCTCCCGTGCGATAATTGTAGCAGCGTCCGAACGTGTACCCCAGGAAGTCAAACGCACCATCGGGGAGCACGCAGAGTCGCGTCTTGGTTTCGTTCACCGCCAGCTTGAGCTTGGACATCATCGATCGCATCGTCGCCATCGCCTCGGCGGCTCCGGCGCGGCAGCAGATCACGAAGTCGTCCGCGTAGTTGACGATCCGAGCCGTGAGACGCTTCTCATGGCCTCCCGTCTTCCAGCCCCGTATAAATCGTCTCATGTAGATGTTTGACAACAATGGTGAGATCGGGGACCCTTGTGGAGTTCCTTTTCCCCCGTCCTTGTTGCGGGTCGTTCGCTGCTTCCGGCCACGTTCGTCGCGTGTCTCCACCGGCGCACAGAGCCACAGCTTGATCAGACGCAGAATGCGCCCGTCGCTGATCCGCCTCGACACCGATTTCATCAGCTCCGTGTGGGGGATGCTGTCAAAGTAACCGCTCAGGTCTGCGTCCACCACCTCCGTGAAACCCGCCCGAAGCAAGCCTTCGACTTGCCTGACGGCGTCTTTGGCGCTCCGATCCGGGCGATACGCATATTGCTCGGGCTCCAGGTCGGCCTCGAAGATAGGTCCCAAGACCAGCACCGCAGCCGTTTGCACCACGCGATCGCGAATACACGGGATTCCTAGCGGGCGTGTTTTGCCCGGTTGGCCCTCCTTGGGGATGTTCACCCTTCGGACGGGCTGGGGTTGATACGTTTGCCGACGGAGTTCTTCCGCCAATTCGCCCAGCCACTTCTCCTCGCCGTACTTCTCGATCTGATCGAAGGTCACTCCGTCCACGCCCGCTGCTCCCTGGTTGACCCGGCAGCAGTAGAAGGCATGGCGCAGAACGTCCTCGCGGTAGACCTTGTCGTAGAGGGCGTAGAAGCGGTAGTTGGGCGCTTCCTTCGCTTTGGTGTGTAACGCCGCCTGAAGCTTCTCAACCTTAGGTGGAGGTACTAGACCCACGTCAATCTCCCGGCTGTCGGCCTCTTCTTGCGTTAGCCTCTGAACTGAGGTCCCTTCCCTCCGCCGGCGTTAGCCGGTTTCATCGGTACTACGGACCCCTCCGCCACCCCATTCGGCCCGGCCTGACCCTCACGGGTCTCCGGTTGGGTTCACGCGACCCACCGCATGGGGCTTCTCGTGTTGCGTCAGTTTTCCGTGTGTAAGCATGCCGTCGCCTCTACCCCGGCGGGATCGTTGGCATTTGTCGCTCATGGCTCGGCCTATTCCAACCGGTCGCCAGTCCGCCACGACTGCGGCCTTCCCCAAGTGTCTGATGGGTCGGCTCCCGCGTACGACTTTTCGAGGCCTCGACAGCGTTCACATCACATTACGGCCTGCTCGTTCGCCACACCGCCAAGCGGCGTGTTGTCTCGAAGGCTTCGACGGTTTCGTTACCTCCACCGCCGCTCCGATAGCTACCGGCTGGAGCGACCTTTGCCGGGTAGGGATTACACCTACTGAAGAACCGCGCCTTTTCACAGCGCACAGACACCCACCATTCGGACCCCGCTGACCAGGGGGTTTCGAGGCACCCACCGTCGGCTCGGGCCTACCCGGGTTTCGAGA
>DASPVS010000519.1:0-6083 GCA_035622235.1 Acidimicrobiales bacterium
CTCCTCACCGGAATCTGGATTGGGTGAGTCCATATCGGTCGCCACCGTGTACGGAACGACCTTGTGGTCAGCACCATGCTCAGCCCAAGTGGGAATGGGGTTGCTCAGGTCTTTGCCGATTACCCCGTCAAAGGTCTTGCCGTCCTCCGGACCATAGAGATGGCCAAGCACATTGTCCAGGGAACGGTTCTCGAACAGCACCACCACGATGTGGTCAAGGGCGTTGGACCTATCAGGCGTGGACATCAGCCGTTTCCTTTCACCGTCCGGATCGTAGTTGCAGCGATTCTTGGGATCGAAGGATCGTCCGTTCAGGCTGTTACGGACTCTGGCAGCCGTCAACTCCGGCGCGCGGGTTGATGGGTTTCAACTGACGTCCGGATGTGTGCCGTCCCTTCTCGCCTAGCCCGCCGGGTTGGCGCGATCGGCAGTGCCGTCCTAGTGCGATCCCGAGCGGATCGTGCCATCATCCGACCAACAGGACCGTAACTAATCCTGGCATTTGCAAGCGCTCTTGGCGTGGAGATCGGACCCGAGGGAACTTGTGATATCAGGCCGGTACATCCTCAAAGTGGGAGGCTTTCACGCGTGCGAACCCCGTCAAACGAGTGATCCATCACTTTGACATCCGCTGTGCCTCGAATACCGAGGACTAGACCCGGGGGTTGTACAGGGGTGAAGCGCTGTCCGAATCGCCACAATGTTGGTATATGACGTCGACGAGCGCCCCGCCGGTCCGGTTTCGAAACATCGACGGAGTCGGAGTCCGCCACACCGAAGGCGGTGATTCGACACAACCCGAGACTTTTGTTCGCCAGTCCCCGGCCCGAGAGCCTCTATGCATTAGTCCCGATATGGCCTCCGCTTGCCGAACAGGCATACCGAGGAGCTGCGTTCACTCGTCCAGCCCGTCACGATCGTGAGCGGTGAAGAAAGAGAGAAAACCTGGTGTCTTCCCCGAAAAGCGTGGTCAATGACGTGGAGCTGGCTGAAGACGGCTCTGTAGCTCTGAAGATCGAGGCCACGCATCCGCCGACCACCGACCGACTGCTCCTTGAAGCCTTCATCGGAGCGCGGAATCGGGCGAGGGGCCCCTTGGTGGCAATCAGCGACCGCACGATGATCACCAATTCTGGGGCTTCGGAGATACTCGAGCCTGGAGACCGACGGATGCTCTGGGACTGGGTGCAGAGCATTCAAGGCGACGATCCGACCGTCGTCGGGTCCTTCTTGCTGAACAATGGCATCAAAGTCACGGCTCGTTGCCGAGTCATTACTGAGAACGGTTCGCCTGCCGGAGCTGTCATGAGGCTCGGCCTGGACGCTGTGAGGTTGGCATCACGCGACGTGGGTTTGACAAGTCTGGAGTCGGTTGGGCTGCGGTCGTCCAAGCCTCTTGACTCAACAGTCATGAGGGGATGGGGGGAACTAACTGATGCCGAACGAACCGTTGCTGAACACGTTTCGCGAGGGCTCACCAACAAGGAAGTCGGCCGACAGATGTTCCTGTCTCGCCACACCATCGACTCTCATCTCCGTCAAGTGTTCCGAAAGCTCGGCATCAATTCGCGCGTGGAGCTAGCCCGACTCTTGGGCGAACACTACGAGACTCTCAATGAGCGATCCGCTGAGAGAAGCGAGGTTGCGAATCCGCTAGACGACATGAGGGTCTGGAGTTCAAACGCGCATGCTCGGGAACATCAAGAACACCGTGATTGCGTGATGCGGACCTAGGCTTTGCAATTTAGGAGCTCCCAAGTATGTAGAAGCAAAGACAACGGCAAGATCTTCGACCCCGTCCCAGTCGTAATGTTCCGGGCAACTTGAAGGTTGAGCTGTCTTCGAAGTGTCCCCAGAACCGGCGCTAGGAGGTGATCTCGGGGATTTACGAAGTTGCAGGGTCCACGTTCAAGGATGCGGCAGTGTCAACCCTTACAGTTCTCTGGTGATCTCGTCGGTCGTGGTGTCCGGGTGGCTTCACAACTTCGGCAGCATCCGCGATTGTCTTGTCTCTTTGAGCGGCACCGCTAGCTGGGGCCAATGGTCCTTCGGAGGGCCTCCAAGATGCTGCTGTATGTGCTGTCGTGGCCATTCGGCTAACTCCACGTCTACGCCAATGCGGCCATCGACCTTGTGCCGGCTCGGACCTTCATGGTCAGGCGATGAAGGACAGCTCGGAAGGTCCTAGACGGGCGCGCCGGCGGAAACGCTCGGTATTGCCTGACTCGCCTCGGGGATGGGTCCGGCGGATCGTCCCTCTCGTGGTTTCCGGGGTAGCCCTTTACGTCGTGTTGCCGCGGCTGGCTCGCGTGTTCGCCTCGTGGCCAGATCTGACTGAGCTTCGGCCCGCGTGGTTCGCCGGCTCGATCGTGGCGGAGACGGGCTCGTTCGTCTGTACTTTCGGCATTCAGCGCTTGACGCTGGGCACCCGGAGTTGGTTTGCAGTGGTAACTGCTGGCCTGACAGGAAACACCGTGACCGATGTGCTCCCCGGAGGGGACGCAGCGGGTGCCGCGGTCCAGTTCTCGATGTTGTCTTCCGCGGGGATCGATGGCGCCCGGGTGGGTGCGGGGCTGAGCGCAGCTTCGTTGCTTCAGATCGGGGGCCTACTGGCCCTTCCCGTCCTGTCGTTGCCAGCCATTCTAGGGGGCGCGCATGTGAGCCGCGGACTCGTGGAGACGGCGCTACTGGGTCTCGTCTCATTCGCCCTTTTCGCCGTCGGCAGCATCATTCTTCTCACAACGGATCGGCCGCTGGCCGTCATCGCGCGTGCTGCCGAGTGGCTCTGGAACCACCGCCCGGGTCGCCACCGATCGACAACCGATCTGGCCGCTGTTGTACTCCAGCAACGCAATGCAGTGCGCTCTGTGCTCGGCCGACACTCGATTCAGGCCGTCCTGCTAGTGGTGGGTCGTATTGGCTTGGATTATTCGAGCCTCTTATGCGCCCTCCGAGCGACCGGTGCCCGCCCCAGTCCGTCGTTGGTACTGTTGGCCTACGCGGCGACCAATGTCATTGCGCTTGTGCCTCTGACCCCAGGAGGTCTCGGGGTCGTTGAAGGAAGCCTGAGCGGTCTCCTCGTGCTTGCCGGAGCGCCGTCGAGTGATGCCGTAGTCGCGACGTTGGCGTACCGAGTCGCGTCATATTGGCTTCCGATTTGCGCCGGAGTGGTTGCGTATTTCTTCTTTCGTCGGCGCTTCGGGCCAGTCTCGGTCGGTGCCCACGGAGGAGACACGCAAAGGGAAGAGGCCACACGCAGCCACCAATCAGAAAAGGGTAAACGGTCCCTTGAGTGACGAGAATACGGTTCGATGTTGGAGTCTCTGACGGCATAACAACCCCGCACCATAAGCCCCGTTTTTCGGGATGGGAGGAACTATGACCACGACGGAAGCAACTGTGACAGACGTGCCGGAAGCTCCCCAAGTCGCGGCAGTTCAGGAGACGCTCAAAAACCGGCTCAAGTCGAGGTACGGGCGGTTCTGCGACTGGGTGTCCGAAGCGATGGGCAGGCCGCTGAATATCACGTTCTGGTTCGTCGCCATCGTTGCGTGGACTTTCATCTTTGCCTTCGGCAGTCCTCACCTGGCGAGCGGCGCGTGGCTACCCGCCTGGTTCACGTCCACCGGCTACAACTTTCCGCTCAACCTTGTAACGACGGTGGCCGAGCTGTTCATCGGCTTCCTGGTCGGCACAGCGTCGAACCGTTCTCAGAATGCACTGACGGCCCTCTTGAACCACATGCAGGCCATGCTTAATGGGATCAAGGCCAATGGTGAAGGGCTGTCGGCGCAGGGCAAACAACTTTCAGCACAAGGCAACCAGCTATCTGCGCAGGGCAAACAACTTTCAGCACAGGGCGAGCAGCTATCGGCGCAAGGCAACCAGATTCAAGAGGTGCAGAGAGGTTTGAAGACTGCCATTGACGAGAACACCGAGCTGACAAAGCAAGTGCATACCCTGACGGTGGGGGTTGCCAGAGAAACTGCAAGCCTAGAAGGGATGCAGGCGCAGATGAGTGAAGTCTTCGCTCACGTGACGGCGCTGACCAGACAGGCCGGATTGGAAGTCGGAAAGTCATAAGGGAAATTCCCGTGTGCCTGAGTTCGGCGGGAAGGGTGCGCGGTACGTGCTGCGACCGATATATGTCGGCTTAAGCGCTGTCTCCGGCCCAAGAGATCGCCTGGCCGTTCTCTAGCGCTTCGGCCCACCGATTCAACGTCGCGTCATCAATCTGGCGGTGGTGCTCGTCGCAGGCGTTGAGCAGGGCCACTTTCGCCTCCGAGGCGGGTCGGTACATGTATCCATCTGAAACCGCCAGGAGGGCTACGGAGAAGGCCTGGTCCTCCGGGGTCGGTTGGGCCATGACCTCAGCATGCCATCAATCCGTCCTGATGACGACCGGCAAGGGGCTGGTGGAGCAACTCGGTCCCGACCGACAAGTGCCGCTTGCGGAAACTGACCCGGATCGCCGACCCGCTCTCTATTCACTGTGTCCTCACCGCCGGCTGGGCGATGGCACTGCGAATCGGCCCTTCCGAGTCTGCTGAGAGGTGCGCGGACTTCGACACCTTGTAGTGAGCTCGATCAAGCCTGTTCCATCTGAAGGGAACTTGGTGTTTCGGCCTCGTGGTTGCCGACGACGCTCCTCAGTGTTCTGCGAGTGAGCGCACCTCAAATGCGAGGACAATGTCGCCTATGCCGCGGAAAATGGCGAAGAACCCGACCCAGAGTATGAGCAAGGTTGCTCGTGCTGGAATGTACTGCTGTGAGGCCCAGATCCCGAGGCCTATCTGGAGGATTCCCGCGACGAGACCGAGCCACCACAGCGGATTGACTGGTTGTGTGGTCGCCGAAAGGAAAATGTCGAACGCACCGTTCAAGAGCAGCAGAAGGCCAAAAGCCGCCGCAAGAGACCAAAACGCACCATAGGGATCGACGAACGACCAGATTGCCCCACCGATGAACAAGACACCGAGGACGATCCGAACGACGGCCCACCCGCCCCCTCGCAGAGCAGCCCATGCGAACTGTGCTACGGCGGCGTAAAGGAAGACCGCACCGAGCAGCAAGCCGATCGTGGCTGCCGAGGCGATGTTGTAGCGCAGCACGATCACAGCGATGATCAGCCAGGCGATCCCCGCCACCAAGAAGACCCACCACCGGCGAGACACTTCTTGTGACGTCTTCCTTAGTTCGGTGCCTAGCATTGACTGACCTCCTCACCTCTGGCGGGTTAAAGCATGGCACTTAGCAGCTCGCAGCACATCCTGCTCTGACTGATCTGCCCCATCCGGGCAGTGTTGTGGTCGCTGCACCTCAGCCGGAGGCCGACTAGGTCCGTAACGACACCGGTGAGCGATCCAGTCTGGTTACTGCTAACCGAGCCTGGTTAGGACCAGCTCGCCTCCCGGCAAAGCGGCTCGGTCGGTCCGCCTGGATGCGCGTCCGTCAGATCCGGTGGAACACGCCGTTTCGGCTTTGGATGGCGAAGTGGCGAAGTTGTGGATCTCAATCACATCACGGGCTATGTTCGCTCTGTTCGGCCTGACGACGGAAGGCCATGAGCGGGAGAGTAGGCGATGCGTCGAATTTTCTTAGCCTTCGCAATCGTTGCATTTACACTGCTGACCTCGGCCGGTGTGGCAGGTGCCTCAAGCAGCAAGCCCCTCGGCGATGGCACCTTCGACTTGACGTACTGTCCGCTGACGACTGGATGTGCCTCAGCTATTTGGGACCTGGGTGCTAATCACATTATGAGTGACAATCTGGGCGGTACTGGCACGTGGAAGTACAACGCGACCTCTCACAAGCTCACCGTTACCTATCCAGCTTTTGACACGGTCTACACCGGCAAGGGAACTCCTAAGAAGGGTTTCAGCGGCACCATCACTGAAGCAGGTAAACCCGCCGGTACATTTACGGCTTCTGAACCCCCAGGCGCCTAGGGGTAACCGTTGCGAGAAGGACCCCGGATGTGTGCAAGGCACACAACGGGGGACCTTTCGCAGCCCGCTCCCTGACGCAGGATGCCTCAGGACGCTCGCTCACAAAGTGCCGTGGTCGCGCACTTCGGGGTTGAT
>DASPVS010000520.1:0-5496 GCA_035622235.1 Acidimicrobiales bacterium
GGACGGGCTCTCCGCACAAGGAGAGGTTGCGGAAATCAATTTTCCTGTCGGCATCGCAGTGGACTCACAAGGCGACTTGTACATCGCCGATGAGGCCATGCATGTGATCAGGTTTGTCGCCGCGGCTCCGACCGTCTTGTCGGGAAAGCCGGCTTCCCCCGGTGACATGTACATAGCAGCGGGTGCATTGTCGACCGGCTCGTTGGACCAGCAGACAACGTGGGTCCAGACCCGCATGCTCGAACCCGACGGACTCGCAGTTTCTTCGAGCGGTCGATTGATCTACAGCGACAGTGGGGCCAACGTGGTACGCGAACTACCCCCTGGCGCTTGATTTCGCCCCGAATTTTCGCCTGAATCTCTGGAGAATCTCTGGAGAATCTCTGGAGAATTTCTGAGGCATCTCCGGAGAATTCCTGGAGCATCTCTGGAGACTTTCCTGCCTACTGGTACCGCCACGCGAAGTCGTAATTTCCCGCTCCCACACCGGCGGTCACACGGCCGGGCGTGCTGCTCAAAACAGTGACCCCGGCAGCTCGCGTGAGCTGGACCCCGGACTCGGTCACCTCGGAGATCTGAGCGAGCGGAAAGGTGCATCGCGCAGCGGCATTCGGGGGAACCGACAACGTCAATTGACTCCCGCCGCCGGACTCGCGCCATGAGACCGAGAACTGCCCTGCGGGCGTGGGAAAGCTACCCGAGGCACGACGCAAGACTCCCGAAGGCGGTGACACCGTCAACACCGTCGACGCTCCGCCTGCTTCGGGTGGCGCAGGCACGACGCCCAGAAGCGACTCTTGGATCGCCACCAGGGCGGACGAGCCCCACCCATGCGACATGCTGTCGCCTATCAAATCGCTCGGAGTCCACGTCTCCCAGGTGAACGTGCCTCCTGCCTTGAGGATCGCCGCCCATCCGGGGAAGGAAGAGTCGGTGAGTATCCGTAGAACGTCCCCATCGCGCCCCGCCGCGTGGAGTGCGCGCAGCAACTCCATTCCGTGATCGGGCTCGACAGAGATGTCGAGGGACGCCACATACTCGCCAACGATTGCAAGGCGTGATGCGGGCGCCACGCCGTACGCGAGAGCCGTCAGGTTCGCCAACTGAGACGCGTGCGCGCTCTGTTGCCCATTCGACCGTAGCCCGTCCACGTATACCCCGTCTCCCCGTACGAGAAGTGAATTCACGGCTCCGGTCAATGCATCGGCTCGTTGACTTTGGACGCTCGCCAGCTGAGCATTTCCCGCAAGCGCAGCCACTTGACCGATCCGCCGGAAAGAGTTCGTCGCGAGAATGTTCAAAGTCGTGTCCGCATTGGTGTTGTAGTCATACCCGTACTCGTTGTCGCCGTTCGTCGACATCGGTTGACCCGAGATCAACCCCGTCGAGGCGTCGATCACACCGACGAGATAGTCAGACAGCCGTGAGAGTGTCGGGAGGAGGCCGACGACGGTCTCCGAGTCGCCGGTCGACAGGTAATAGCGCCAGACCCACTCGGGGTACAGAGCGGTGAAAGTGGGATAGTTCTGTGGTCCGTCGTCGTTCGGATAGACCTCGTTCACCTGTCCGGTCGGCCAGTAACGGACCTGAGCCCGCGCCATGTCGCGAAGACCCTGCCAGCTCAAGTTCTGCTCACCGTAAACCCGCATGACCGTCTGCGACTCGTTCGCGGCGTCCCAGAGGAACTGCCCCTTTTCTCGAGTCGGAGTGTCGATGAACTGCTCTTGCGATGTGTAGAGGCCAGAATGCGCACAGAGGTCCCAAACTTCGTCGAGCGTCTTGTTCGACGAAACGAATGTCGCATTCGGACCATCGGGCATCGTCGCGTGTCGAGCGACGAGGCTGATCGCGCCTGAACTCAGAGCTTCTCCGGGCTCGTCAACCTGAAGATAACGAAATCCCAGGTACCAGAAAGGCTCGAAGGTCTGAGCGCCCTCTTTTTGTATGTAAGAAAAGGAGAGATCCGTGCCCTGGGTGTTGTGGGTGGTGGACACCGATCCGTCGGGGTCGAGCGTGTACCCCACGTGCATCGGCACCGTATGGCCTTCGACGCCATGGTGGAACGCGACGGTGGGGCGGCCCGCATATACCTTGCCGAAGTCGACCACCACCGAGCCGGTCGGCAGCGTTCTCACTGACCGCGCGCCGACTTTCAACTCGCTGATACGCGTGCGTTGCGCGAATAGCCGGGTGAACGGGGGCGTTCCAACCGGGCCCAGCACTGCGGCCGGCTGCCACGCTTGGTCGTCGAAGCCGACCTCCGACCAGCCTTCGGGCCTCAGGCGTCCATCGATCCACTCCACGAAGTCGCCGCTGTCGTTGTTGCGCTGAGGAGCGGGCATCCACTCGGCGCGATGCGTCGTCCATGTCCCGTCCGACGCGATGGTGAACACTTTGCCGTCGTGGTAACGAACCGCGACTTGAACGAGGAGTCCGGGGGCCGAAGTAGGGCGCCCTCGCCCAGGCCCGTACCAGTGGTGGAGGACGCCGATCACATTGGCCCTTCCCGCAACAAGGGCGTCGGTGACGTCGGTGGCTTGGTAGTACTGCTCGTCCGGAAAGCAGAAGCTCGGACCTGAGTCGACGATCGACCCGTTCACCCAGAGTTGGTATTTGTGCGCAGCGGCGACGTATGCCGTGGCGTAAGAGATCTTGCCTGGGGGAAGTGCCTTCTCGGTCCTCAGATACGTGTACTCCTCGACTCCCGGATCCTCCGGGCCCGGTCGCAACCATTGTGCCGTCCAGTCGCTCTGGCGTAGACCGGTGGTGAAGGTGGTGGCGGCAGCGGGTTCGCTCCACTCGCCCGCTTCGTCGGCGGTCCTGACGGTCCACGAGAAGCGGCTGGCCCCTTGCAGTGCGGGACCTGAGTACGGAACGAAAGCCTGCTTTCGAGAAGGAACCTCGCCCGAATCCCACACGACCCGCTCGGAGCTCCCAGGCCTGGAGAGCACGATTCGATATGCGCCTTGAACCGCTCCCCTGGCTCGATCGGTGAGTTGCCAGGCGAACCTGACGTCGTCCGGATCAACACCGACAGGAGACTCGACGCCGGTCGTTTTGAGTGCTCTCGGCGAACCGGCGCGTCCACCAACGCTCGCATTGGACCCGCCGTTTTGCGCTGAGGCCGCGCCCGGGGCGATCGCTTCGACAGCCGCACCCGAGGCGGCGAGGATCGCGCCCGTCTTCAACCCGTTTGCAAGAAACGTCCTTCGATCCACCCGACTGTCTCGCTCCCCCTCCGAGGCGCTGCAGATGGTACAAGGGTCGACGACCCGAAGCCTGCACCATTCGCCTCAGCCCCGTGCGGCTTGTGGCCTTTCGCGCACGACTTCGGTAGGGGACTTGTCGAAGCGCAGTCCTTCGAAGCGCGGGTGGCGCAGCTTGCCGTCCCGCGTCCATTCGCTGAATGCAACCTCGCACACAAGCTCGGGACGGACCCAATGGACTTTCCGCTCGGTGATTCGGGTCCCTTGAAAAGGCGACTCGGCGACTTCCAGGCCGTCCAGCCGCCGACGGAGATCCCTGAGCACCGACTCGGAGAAACCCGTTCCCACCTTGCCCGCAAACTTGAGCTCGCCTCCTTCGTAGTAGCCCAAGAGCAGAGCTCCGAGCCCCAGACGGCTGCCGGTGGGGTCGGTGAACCCGCCGACGACCAACTCCTGGTTCCAAGAGCATTTGAATTTGAGCCAGTCAGGTGATCGACGCCCCACGTAGGGGGAGTCCCCCCTCTTCGCGATCAGTCCTTCCCATCTTTTGGCACAAGCCTCTTTCAAATACGCCTCGCCTCCGCTCGACCTGTGCGATGTGTAACGAAGAGGGTCGGAGAACGAGATCGCTTCGTGCAGCAACTCCTTTCGGCTCCTGAGCCCGATCGCTGTCGTGTCCTGTCCGGCCAAGTGAGGGATGTCGAACAGGTAGAAGAAAACCTGAACAGGGCTCCGCCGAGCCTTTTCGGGATCTGCTATGCCCAGCCTCTGTTGAAGGAGCTCGAAACTGGTCCTGTCCCCTTCGAAGGCGACGATCTCGCCGTCCACGACGAAATCTGTCTCTTTTTGTCGTCCGATCGCGTCCACGATCTCGGGATAAGTCCCGTCCAGCCTCTGTCTCGCCCGGGAGAAGAGCCGCACATCCGAGCCGTTGCGAAACGCGAGACATCTCTCTCCGTCGAGTTTGCGTTCGAACAACCAACCGTGATTCGAGAATCTGCGATCGGTCAATGTGGCGAGCATCGGCGCGACCCAAGCCGGAGCTGTATCCGGGCGGAGGCGATCGCGGTCTTGATCGGGCAATTTGGCAAAGAGATCACTGGGCGTCACAGCCTTCCAGTCTTGCCGCTGGTGCTTCCTGGCGCAGCCGCAGACGGCGACGGTCAGTCCCGAAGACCTCTCCCTTGGCAGTAGGGTCGCTGTGTGGAATTCGAGGTCGTCGTCGAGATCCCCAAGGGTCAGCGCAACAAGTACGAGATGGATCACGAGACGGGTCGCATATATCTGGACAGGATGCTCTTCACGTCCACTCGGTACCCAGCTGACTACGGTTTCATCGACGGGACACTCGCGCCCGACGGTGACCCTTTGGACGCGTTGGTGCTCGTCGAGGAACCGACGTTCCCGGGGTGTGTGGTGAGGGCACGAGCGGTCGGCATGTTCCGCATGACCGACGAGAAGGGCAGGGACGACAAGGTCATAACCGTGCCGGCAGGTGACCCCAGGCAAGAGCGGTACCAGGATCTCGAAGACATTCCGGAGTTCGAGCGACTAGAGATCCAGCATTTCTTCGAGGTCTACAAGGAGCTAGAACCGGGAAAGTCAGTCGAAGGAGCCACCTGGGCCGGACGACTGGAAGCCGAAGAAGAGATAAAGCTTTCGGAACGAAGAAGCCGCGACGCAGGTCACGCTGAGCGGGGCCGGTCGCGGCGAGAATCGAAACACTGACGGTCTTGCCTGCTCGGTCGTCGAAACGCCGGAAGACTGTCAAGGCGATCCTCGACCAGTACGGCAGAACATGGGCGGAAGAAGCGGGAATCCTTGTCGAGAACAAACCCGCTCCCCTTTTTCAGCTGCTGTGTCTCTCACTTCTCTTGAGCGCGCGGATCAGGAACGAGACCGCGGTGAGCGCGCAGCGCGCGCTCATCGTTCGAGGTTGGACCACTCCAAAGCGTTTGCTCGCTTCGACTTGGGAGGAGCGTGCACATGTTTTGAACCGATCGGGGTATGCGCGATATGACGAGAAGACGTCGAGGATGCTGGAGCAAGTAAGCCGCCTTCTCGAGAGTCGTTGGCGGGGAGACTTGCGGAAGCTGCGCGACGAGGCGCACTTCGACTGTGGAACTGAGCATCGTCTCCTACAGGTGTTCTCGGGCATCGGCCCCGTGGGAGCGACGATCTTCTCTAGGGAATGTCAGGGATTATGGGATGAGCTCTATCCGTATGCCGACACCAGATCGCTCGATGCCGCCCGACGACTAGGGATCGCCAGAAGCGTGGAGGAACTGGC
>DASPVS010000521.1:0-3122 GCA_035622235.1 Acidimicrobiales bacterium
CCACTGGGCAGCGTCCGAGTTGGGCGCGTAACAGAAGTTTCCGGGAAATAGCAAAGTGGGTGGATCGCCCACGTCGCGTCGACCAACCGGGCGAGTCGGTACTTCATAACCGTTCGGTACGACCGTGGTGTTCGGCGCTCCTAAACGAGCGCGATCGATCACGCTGGCAAGCGCGATCTGCTCCACTTCCGAGGCGATCGAACGCTGAAAGCGGCGCCACCGCTCGGCGTTCAGACGGCCCTGTGTTCTGGCTGCCACCTTGCGCGCCCGACTCGCGATTTCACGGAGAGCCGACGTGGAGGGTTCTCGGTCGCTCTGGCGGCTTACCGGTCCTCCGGTGCGCTTGTCCGCGTCGATTGCCTCAATACGCGCCAGGATCTTCCAGTCTTCCAGGTCGTCGAGATCCACGACTGTGGGTGCCAAGTGTGGACGACCCAAGACTTCGAACGTCGCCGCTCTCGAGACCCAGACAAAGTCGTAAGCGCCTGCCCATTCGCGAAATAGTGCCGCAGCGTGTGGGTCGCGTTCTTCGGACACCTCCAGAGGAAGTCCGCCAAAGGTCCACGCCAAACGGGATCGCAGCGAGTGCTCGGGTTTCCTACGTTTGAGAGTCTTGACTCGGTTGATCTTGATGTCCGATGGCACTTCATACGGGTCCTCGAGACGGGCGGGAACCAGTGAGAAGAGGTCGGTCTCCCCGAGCTCACTCAGGGTCCTGACCACCACGTCGAGCCGAATGCGTCCACCGAAATTCGGTGGCCATGGGAAATCCTGTGTGACGACGAGGATCCTCAACGTTCGTTCCCGTCTTCGTGGACACGTTGTTGGACACGTAACGGCGATTCCGTCGCGATGCGGAGGGAGCTCATCACCAAGATGATTCCCGCGCTGAGGACGGCGCTCATGATCATGACCTCTCTCCACTCGAGCCGACGGCGTCGAGTGCAATCCGGGCCACTTCCGCGTCGATTATCGAGGCTTCGTAACGTGACTCGAACAGCGAACGGGCATTAGCCACGAGCTTCGCGCGCAATGCGGGCTGGCCCAGAAGATCTGAGCATGCCCTGGCGAGGCCATCGGCGTCGTCTGCGATGAGCAGATGGACTCCATTCTCGGCGTCGAGACCTTCTGCGCCCAAAGTTGTGGAGACGACCGGCACTTGGTGAGCGAACGCTTCGAGGATCTTGACTCTCGTTCCACTTCCGAATCGCAGTGGAACTATGACCACGTCGGCCACTGCGAGCTCGTCGTCTATGTCCGGAACCTGCCCTACGATGGAAACAGTCGGTGGGTCATCGAGCGCTTTTAAATCCGGGGCGGGCAACCCTACGAGACGTACGCGCACGTCGTCGACGAGGCATTTGAGCTTCGGTACGACATCGCGTACCAAAAAGCGCGCCGCATCGGCGTTAGGTGGATAGCGCAAGGTTCCCTGAAAAAGGACGGTGGGGTGAGGCGGGGGGAGAGATGCTTTCGCGTGTCCACCGGGAGGAACCTCGGGTTGTTCGTACCCATTTGGAAGCACTCGAACTCCATGCAACCCTGCTCTTTGTGCGTCCAGATCGCTGCAGACAACCGTCATCGTCGAACGTCGGGCGATTTCGTGGTGCAAGTGTCGCCAGCGCCGGATTTCCTCCGCCCAAAGAAGCCGACTCGCGACCTTTCGGATGGCACCGGTGGGCCCTGGCAGGTCACGTGGAATCGAGATACGCGCCCTGATCTTCTCGTCTTCGAGGTCATCGAGGTCCACCACGACCGGAGCGAAGGCGGGCTCACGCGCCAGCACCCACGCTCGGACCCGGAAGCACCAGACGAGGTCGTAAGAGCCTTGAATGAAGCTCCGCAGGGAACCGAGGACGCGCTCACCTGCGCGAATCGGAAGTTCGAAAGGCGTCTGGACCCGGGCCAAGGACTGAACGAACCGCACCGGGTTCTGGGGGCCGTCGTCTATTGCCACCCGGGCGAACCGTTCGATTCCTAGATCGGGCGGAGGAGGGGCGAAATCGGCTCTTTTGTCCGATACGACGGAGAAGAGCTCGATCGAACCGCAGGATCGCAGGCCGCGTAGCGTGCTCGACAATCGAATCCGGGACCCGCTGTTCACGGGCCAGGGGTACTCCGCGGCGATCACCAACGTCCTCATGAGGTGCCCTGTGACTACCGAATCGAAGTGTGGAGCGCTGCTCTCAACTTGTGCCATCCAGGCGGTGGAAGACGGCGACGTGCCCTGCGGCTCCAAGTGGTAAGAGTGCGCCCAAACGAAGCTTTGCGTCACGCGCGAGGCCTTCGAAGCCTGATGCTGGATAGGGATGAACTCCCACTCCCCGGGCCCCGTAGCGGATCTTACGAAGCTCCAGTCTCAGCCCCGGGGCAGGAAACGACCCGATCACATGGTCTGCCGCGCGTCCCATCCTCTCGAGAAGGTCGCTCGGCCGATCGACGTAATCGAACACTCCGAGCGCGACGGCCGCGTCGTAAGTGTCTTGCTCGTCGATGTCCTCCCAGCCGCGCTCGGACACTTCGACGAGCCCGGGAAATCGGGCCGCTTCTGATCGGGCGAGCTGAACCATCGCGGGGGCCGGGTCCAGTCCCGTCACATGGACGCCCTTCTGTGCCAATGGTGCGAACAGCGGACCGCTTCCACAGCCCACGTCGAGTACAGATTTTGCCCCCAGTTGTTCGACCTGATCGAGAGCGATACGGAGGCGGTCGAAGATCGGGCCGCGGCCCAGAAGGCGCGAGACCGGTTCGCTCCGGTAGAAGCTGGAGAATCTCTTGGCGCGACGATGGAAGTAACCCCCGAAGTCACTCTGCGACATTTGCACAAGCCTCGCTTCCGTAGCGACGAATCAACATCTCGAACACCTTTGCCACTCTCTTGCGACCGAGAACTTGTTTCGCCACAGCTGCCGAACGTATAGCTCCGAGGCCGGGAAGGTCCGCCCCGAAATCGTACGAGTGGTAGTACAGGACCCTCGGCGCCGCGCTCGCCTCCACCACGGCCGCGACCGCTCGGCCCGGCAACAGACGCTGATAGCTACCACCACCTATGGGCAGTCCGTGTGTCCGAAGGACCGGAAGCTCGAGAACCGGTGACAGCGGGCCAAAGCGGTGGGTGTCCG
>DASPVS010000522.1:0-3316 GCA_035622235.1 Acidimicrobiales bacterium
GGAGGGCCGCGCCGCTGCGATCGTCGAGCTTCGTTGCGAGACTGACTTCGTCGCGAAGGCCGACGGATTCGTAAGCCTCGTGGACGAGCTCGCTCAGCTCGTGGCGGCCAAGGGCGAGTCCGCTTTGGACGATCGCAAAGACGCCGTCGAGGACCTCCGAAACAGCCTCAAGGAGAACATTTCGGTAGGACGCGTCGTTCGATGGGACCTCGCCGCCGATTCGACGGTCGGCACATATCTGCACGTGCAAGCGGGTCGGGGCGTGAATGCGGTCCTGGTCGAGCTGAAGGACGGGTCCGAAGAGCTCGCACACGACGTCGCCGTGCACATCGCCTTTGCGCGACCCGTCTATCTGCGGCGCGAGGACGTCCCCGAAGCCGAGGTCAGAGCTGAGCGCGAGACGCTCGAGCGCATAACCCGAAACGAAGGCAAGCCGGAAGCGGCGATGGAGAAGATCGTCCAGGGACGCCTGAACGGCTGGTTCAAAGAGCGGGTTCTGCTCGAGCAGCCTTACGCCAAGGACGAGAAGCGGACCGTCGCCGATCTGGTGGGAGGTGCCGAGATCCTGCGCTTCGCCCAAGTCGAGGTTGGACGCTGAGGTCGGATGGCAGTCGTGGCCGAAACAGGCTTCGCCGATCGGGGCCGCCGACCGGGTAGACGCAGGCTGGTACTCAAGATGTCCGGCGAGGCGCTGGCCTCGTCGGCCTCGGACGAAACGATCGACGCTGAGGTCGTCGAGCGTTTGGCAACCGAGATCGCATCGGTTCGCAGCGAATTCGATCTCGAGCTTGCAGTAGTCGTCGGTGGAGGCAACATCTGGCGGGGGACGGTGGGCCAGGGTCAGGGGATCGACCGTGCGACGTCGGACACGATGGGGATGCTGGCCACCGTGATCAACGCCCTGGCCCTGCAGAGCGCGATAGAGCGGGTGGGCCAGCCGACCCGTGTCCTGTCGGCGGTCCACATGGCCGAGGTTGCCGAGCCTTACATTCGCCGGCGCGCGATCAGACACCTGGAAAAGAACAGGGTCGTGATCTTCGCCGCTGGCATGGGGAACCCCTACTTCACGACAGACACTTCGGCCGCGTTGAGGGCGGCCGAGATCGAGGCGGAGCTCCTCATGAAGGGCACCCATTCGGGTGTCGACGGCGTCTACAGCTCGGATCCGAAGCTCGACCCGAGCGCCGAGAGATACGACCGGCTGACCTTCATGGAAGTGGTGAATCAGGATCTCCGGGTGATGGACCTCACCGCAATAACGTTTTGCAAGGACAACAAGCTTCCGATCCTCGTCTTCGACCTCATGCGTCCCGGGAACCTCCGTCGTGCCCTGGCCGGGGAGGAGATCGGTACGCTGATCAGGTGATGGACGAAGAGCTCACTGCCGTCGTGCTCGCAGACGCGCGAGAGAAGATGGACAAGGCGGTTGCGCATACGCGAAGCGAGTTCGCGGGTGTGAGGAGCGGACGCGCGAGCGCAGGACTCGTGGAGCATCTAAAGGTCGACGTCTATGGAACGGCAGTCGAGCTCCGGACGCTCGCGGGCCTGAGCGTTCCCGAAGCACGCCTTCTTGTCGTCGCTCCGTACGACAAGACGACCTTGGGATCGATCGAAAAGGCGATCCAACTGTCGGATCTTGGCATCACCCCTTCGAACGACGGCACCGTCATCCGGCTCGCGTTTCCGCCTCTCACAGAAGAACGACGACGGGACCTGGTCAAGTTGGTCCGACACAAGGCGGAGGAGGGCCGCGTCGCCATCCGCAACGTCCGTCGCACCGCCCGGCACGATCTCGAAGCGCTGGAGCACGACGGCGACTTGTCTTCAGACGAGCTCGAGCGGATCGAAAAGGACCTTGAGAAGCTCACTCACGAGATGGTGGCGTCGGTCGAGAAGCTTCTTACCCACAAGGAGCAGGAGCTCCTCGAGATCTGAACGGATCGACCGGTGCCCCGCCGGTCGATGAGGAGGCCAAGTGGACGAGCGCGACGACAAAGAGCACCAAGAAGCAGAGGCAAAACTCTTCGAAGAGTCACCCATAAGCGAACGGGTGCGGATAATTGGTGCTCAGCCGGCGGGCGCAGCGCGCCGGGCCGAGGAAGACGCATCCTCGGAGGGCGGCGAAACGGGGGGAGTTTTTTCAACCGGCTTGTTTCCTGCCGAGCAAGGCCAAGGTCAGGATGCGGTCGCTCCGATCGTCCCGGAGATGCCTCACTGGACCGAGCCGCCCACGGGTCAGGTGCCAGCCGTGCTCGAGCGACGGGGTTCGGGAGATGCGGACCGAGGATGGTCGGCATCCGACACCGGTCCATCCTGGCGGGAACAACCTCACGAATGGGACGACTCCGCCTTCGAACCGCTCTTGGCGGACCCCAAGATCCGCATGGGGGCACTGGAAGACGTCCCCGTGGAGGAACGTCGCCCTTGGGAGTTCTCAGACGAGCTCACGTCGACCGACGAACTTTCCTTCACAGGGGAGCACGAGCGCGTGGGAGAGACAACTGCGGGCAGACGCTCGGGTCCGGGAGACTCGTCTTTCGATCAGGAAAACGCAGGCGCAAGCCCCGCAAGGCCACTCGCCGGAGACGAACGGGCCGGAGACAAACGGCCGATGCGCGAACAGGAAGGCGGGTGGTGGGACGAGGTGGGAGCGGATCTCGGAGAAGCGGGCGGCGGCAACGGGGCAGCTTCGGCTCCATCACAGTCGATCACCGAACCTCCTACCCAGCGTGTGCACGTTCACCTGGACACCTCTTCGAGTGAACCAGGGCGGGTACCGCAGCTGGGAGCGACACGGCTAGCGACGTCGCCGACGACCGGGGCTTCGGTCTCGCCCGTTGACAGAGAGACCCGGGGTTTCACGGATTCTGGGCAGGTTCCGAGCGTCGGACAGGTCCACGGCTCTCGACGCTCTCGACACAGGCAGACCGCGCGCCGCAGCCGAACGCAGGAACACACCGGAGAGACCGGAGGCTCGGGTCGCAACGTACCGATCGCGGCTGCAACGGGGATAATTGTCGCAGCGATCGCCCTGATCTGCTTCGCAGTCGGGACGGTGGCGACGTTGGTGTTGGTCACGGTGATCGTGGCTCTCGCCTCTGCTGAGTGCTACGCCGCACTGCGACGCTCGGGCCGGCGTCCGGCGACGCTTCTCGGACTGGTGGCCTCGATCGCCGTCATGATCGCCGCTTATTCAAAAGGTGTGGCCGCGCTGCCTCTGGTCATTGCTCTCGTGGTCATATCCACGATGTTGTGGTACTTGGCGGGAGTTGAACGAACCAGACCACTCGAGGGCATGGCTTCGACGATCTTCGGG
>DASPVS010000523.1:0-6622 GCA_035622235.1 Acidimicrobiales bacterium
GTCGGAGAAGCCGTAGCCGCCATCGAGTTGGAGGTCGAAGCGCAACACCAGCTGTCCGTGGACGCGGTGGTCGTGGGCGACTGTCCTCTCGACGACGACTTGCGCGCGCTTCTCGCCGCAGGGCGCGAGGCGGTCGTGAATTCGGCCAAATGGTCGGGCGCAGATGTCGTCTCGATCTTCGTCGAGGTCGAGCCGGCTCGAGTATCACTGTTCGTTCGCGATCGGGGTGTCGGTTTCGACCTCGACGGAGTAGACGGCTCGCGCCGCGGCATTGCGGAGTCGATCAGGGCGAGGATCGCCCGCCACGGTGGGACCAGCGAAATCCGGAGCAGGCCCGGAGAGGGGACCGAGGTGGAACTGACCGTGCCGAGGAATCAGAAGGGCGATCGACCCCAGACAGGTGATCGAACCGGGACAGGTGATCGACCCGGGCCAGGCGATCGACCCGGGCCAGGCGATCGAACCGGAAAATGAGAACCGCTCTGAGCGGGACGGGCGGGGGTGGGACGAAGAAGGTAAGAGTCTTTCTTGTTGACGACCATCATTTGTTCAGGTCCGGAGTCCGAGCGGAGCTGGGCGATTCAGTGGAGATCGTGGGCGAAGCCGACGAGGTGGACGCGGCGATCGAGCTGATAGGTGAGCGGACCCCTGACGTAGTCCTCGTTGATGTGCACATGCCGGACGGGGGAGGGCGTGCCGTAATCGAAGCAGTGACGAGGGATCACCCCGAGGTCCGGTTCCTCGCTCTGTCCGTATCCGACGCGGCGGAGGACGTGATCGGCGTGATCCGTGCGGGCGCAAGGGGATACGTGACCAAGAGCATCTCGGGTTTGGAGCTCGCCGACGCGATTCGCCGTGTATCGGAAGGAGACGCGGTGTTCTCGCCTCGCCTCGCCGGCTTCGTGTTGGACGCGTTCGCGGCCGACCCCCAGGTGACCGGAGGACTCACGCCGTCCTTCGACCCGGAGCTGGACCATTTGACTCCTCGCGAGCGCGAGGTGCTGCGTTTGATCGCACGCGGTTACGCCTACAAGGAGGTCGCGCGAGAGTTGTCGATCTCGACCAAAACCGTCGAAAGTCACGTTTCGGCGGTGCTCCGAAAGCTCCAGCTGTCGAACCGCCACCAGCTGACCCGTTGGGCGTCTGAGCGGCGGATCGTGTGACGACAGCCCGAGACTGGGTCACGCGTATGACCGTCTTTAGACGAGCTCCCGAATACAGTCTTCGGCATGTCTAATTCGGACCTGCCGGCGGAGATCCTGAGGTTCGCCGACGACGACGGAGCGGTCGTCGTGGTGGATTTTCAGGGCCAGATCGTCTACATGAACGGGTTGGCCGAAAAGCTGTTCGACATCTCTCTCGAGGACATTGGCGGGGAATTCGTCGAGATGCTCGTTCCTGAGAAACTTCGTTGGGGGCACCAGGCTTACAGGCGCGGATACCTCGCCGAACCCAATCACCGTGAGATGGACCCGGGCTTGGAGCCGGCTCTCGAGCGGCCGATGGACGGAACCGTCATCCCGATCGCGGTTCGCCTGGAACCCATCCGGATCGAAGGCAAGTTGTTCGTCGCGGCGCACGTGAGCGAACGAACGGAGTAAGGAACAGGTCGGGAAGCCAAGCCCGACCGAAAGAGGGCCGGGAGCTCGAGGATCAGTCGGCCTCGAGGATCAGCCGATCTGGTCAGCAGGCGGTTCGTCGGTTTCGGATCCGGATCCCACGAGCTCCCTACGAAGCTCTCGTTTGAGCACTTTGCCCTGAGGGTTGCGAGGCAGAGGTTCGGAACGGAACCAGATGTGTGTAGGCACGTTGAAAGCAGCGAGACGTTCGCGGACGTGTTTACCGAGCTCCTCGGCTGTCACTTCGGTGCCGGGGCGAAGAACGACCACCGCACCGACTTCCTCTCCGAGGACTCGGTGTGGAACACCGACAACGGCGCAGTCTGCAACCGAAGGGTGCTCGAAGAGAGCGGCTTCGACCTCCACGGAATAGACGTTCTCGCCGCCGCGAATGACCATGTCCTTTGCGCGGTCGACGATATGGACGAACCCTTCCTCGTCGATGCGGGCAATGTCGCCCGAGTGGAGCCACCCACGGGTGAAAGATTGGGCAGTCTCTGCGGCCTTGTTCCAGTATCCGCGCACGACGTTCGGACCCTTTATCCAGAGCTCACCTACGACTTCGGGCCCACGCGCCAGGTCAGCCGTCGGCTCGGGACCGTCGAAATCCTCGGGTACGACCGCGACGTCACATACGGGCACCGGCGGGCCCACGCTCGTTGGCTTTCGCACATAGTCCTCTCCCGAGTTCATCGTGGTCACCGACGATGTTTCTGTGAGGCCGTACCCGTTGGAGGGCGATCCGCCGGGGAAGTGCTCCTGTATCCGTCGTACGAGCTCGGGCGGCGCCGGAGCACCTCCGTAAGCGACCGAACGAACCGACGACGTGTCGCGCTTGTCGAAATTAGGGGAATCGAGTACTTGCATCGCCATCGCCGGCACTCCACCGAAGACCGTGATGTGCTCCCGCTCGATCAGCTCGAGCGCACGTTCAGGATCCCAGTGGTGCATCATCACGAGCTTCCCCCCGGCCGCGGTGTTCGCGACCAAGATCGCGTGGCAACCGGTTGCGTGGAAGAGGGGGACGGACAAGAGATAGGAGTTCTGTCCGTTTTCTCCTGCGTTTTCTCGTGCGTCTTCTCCTGGGTTTTCTCGCCCGCGTCCTAGTGCGTTTCCTTGTGCGCCTCGAAGCGTCATCCGCGTGTTCGTGAAGAAGAGGCTCATCAAGTTCGTGCAGATGTTCCGATGCGTCCCGACCGCACCTTTTGGAAGGCCCGTGGTGCCTGACGTGTAGAAGATCGTGGCGTCGTCCTCGGGCTCGAGATACACATCCGGAAGCGAAGCACCTCGCTCGGGACCTGCGACCAACTCGGTGAACGGGACTATCGGAAGGCCCTTTGACTCGCTCGCATCAAAGGGGATCCGGTTCTCGTTGGTGACGATCACCGCGCGGAGGTCGGGAAGCTCTCCGAGGAACGGTCTGATCCTTTCGAGACGCTCGGAGTCGACGACGACCACCTTCGTGCCGGAATCGGCCAAGCCGTACTTGAGCTCAGGAGCTGCCCACCACGCGTTCAACGGAACGAGAACGGCGCCGGCCGCGCTCGCCCCCCAGAAGGTGAGAGCCCACTCAGGCAGATTCCGCATGATGATTCCCACCCGGTCGCCTTTTGTGACTCCGTAACGCTCATGAAGCCGCGTCGCAATCGCGGCGGCTGCGTCGAAGTGCTCGGCGAAGGTGGTGCGCTCATCCTCGTAAACGAGAAAATCGGCGTCCCCGTGCCCGCGCGACAGTTCCAAGACGACGCGAAGGCTGGTCGGGCAATTCTTCCAGACCCGAGTGGGGACCCCGAAGATCTCGACCTCCTCCATTTCGAACATCTGGCCCGGAGCCGTCAAAGCGGCAGAGGCCTCTTCCAACGACATCGCTTCAGCCATTTCCCTACTTCCCCTCGCTCTGGCTCCGGTCACGCTCTCCGCGACTCGACTCCGTGGGTGAGGGAACCGCTTCGCGCGGAACATCGGCGGGTGCTGGTGCGAAAATCGTGGACCTGTAGTACGCAAGCTCGGCGACGGACTCACGTATGTCGTCCAGCGCTCTGTGAGTTGTTTTCTTCATCGGCGCTTTCGCAAAGGCCGCCGGATACCAGCGCCGGCAGAGCTCTTTCACCGTAGACACGTCAATCGAGCGGTAGTGGAGCCAATTCTCGATGTCAGGCAACAGAGCAGCGAGGAAGCGGCGGTCGGTACCGATGGAGTTCCCGCACAGCGGTACAGACCTTGGTTCGGATATGTACTTCTGAAGGAATTCGAGCGTCGCCTGTCCCGCGTCCTCGAGCGTGACCTCGGACTTGGCGATCTCTCCGAGGAGCCCCGACCGCGAGTGCATGTCCCTGACGAAGTCGTCCATGGCGGCGAGTTGCTCGTCACTCAGTCGTATGACCAGGTCCGGGCCCTCTGCGATGAGCTCGAGCGAGTCGTCCGTCACGAGCGTGGCTATTTCGACGATGGTATGGCAGGACGGATCGAGACCGGTCATCTCCAGGTCCATCCAAGCGAGCACGCGGGCATGCTACCGGTGGTGCAGGAGAGACCCGCTTCGGTAGCCTCCGCGCCAGCACGCCCGTCGTCTTCCCCTGCCCCAGCGGGAAGGCTCAGCGAGGAGAGATCTATGCACGTTCCGCTTGCACGTCTGGATCCCGACCTCCCCCTACCCAGCCGTGCACGCGACGGGGACGCCGGTGTCGACCTGTACGCGCGATCAGGCGCAAAGCTCGAAGCTGGGGGCGGGCGTGCGCTCGTACCAACCGGAATCGCACTGGCGATACCGCGTGGATTCGCAGGCTTTGTCCAACCTCGAAGTGGTCTTGCGCTACGTCACGGTGTCACCTGTCTCAACACCCCCGGATTGATCGATTGTGGTTACAGGGACGAACTAAGAGTCCTTCTTGTGAACACAGACCCGGCAGAGCCCTACGAGATTCGACGTGGCGACCGGATCGCCCAACTTGTGATTCAGGCAATTTGTGAACCCGAGTTCGAAGAGGTCGCCGAGGACGATTTACCGTCCAGTGGCCGCGGCCGGGGGGGATTTGGTCACACTGGCAGATAAATGCGACGCGACGTCGCGCCCCTTTGTCGTGGCGGCGGACGCCGATTTCTCGTGCCGGGTGTCAAGTGTTCTAGCGCGCCGCCGGACGCCGTGATGGTGCTAGCTCGTGCCTGCATGTGCACTCGGGTCTGGATGCGCGCTCGTGTCTGGGTGTGCACTGGTGTCCGGGTGTGCAGAGGTAGCAGGCGCGTCGCTCGTCGCCGGAGCCAACCATGCAGCCACGACGTATGACACAACCACGGCCACGATCACGAGCGGTGCCAAGGAGAGAGCATCGGATGCAAGGAGAATCTCCACCAACAACACCGAGGTGAGCGGCATGCCGTTCAACATGACCGTGGTCAGTGCTCCTATACCCATGGCGGCGCCCGCGATCATGGGGAGCCCAGGCAAGTGGGAGAGCAGGATCCCGCCGGCCGCACCGAGGAAGATGCCGGGGAACGTTGGGCCTCCCCTCAGGCTGGGCAGGCATCCGCTGTAGGCGAGGCCCTTGCATAAGAGCAATAGCGCGAGTGCGCCCACGCTGAAGCTGCCAGCGTGCTCGATCAGGGTGGGTGTTGTCGACTGCCCCGAAAAGAGGACGAAGGAATTGCTCTTGCCGGTGCCCTCGACAAACGCCACCGCGAGCAGCCCGACGCCTAGCCCGATTGCGGGAGTTACCAACAGTCGGCGACGCTCGACGGCAGGCAGTAGCACCAGTCCCATGCGGCGGATGCCAGTGCCGGCCACCGCGCCCGCCACGCCGATCACTAGTGCCCACAGAAACTCGACGCCGTTCGGGTGGCTGAAGTGTGGGATTTGCGGGATCTCGAGTGAGAACGTGCCGAACCCTGTCCAGTTGTCAAGGCCGATGAAGATGAGGGACCCGACGCCGGCGGCGAGCAGGCCGGGCAACAGCACGAGGCCGAGCGTCGGACCGGCAAGCCCGGCTGCTTCCATGAGCAAGAAAGCAGCGGCCAGCGGTGAGCCGAGCAGGGTGCTGATTGCCGCGAAGCTGCCGGCCGCCCCGATCACCGTGATGGCCATTGCTGGCGCGTTCCGACGAATGAGGTGGACGATCAACACGGCGAACCCGCCCCCAATCGCGACCAGCGGCGCCTCCGGGCCGAGCACCGCTCCGCTCGCAAGGGTTGCAAAAGCAGCGACGACGACGCCCGCTAGTTCGACAGGCTGTGTTGAACCGGGTTTGAACCCGAAGACGGGCACGTGACCCCCGGTTCCTGGCAGGTACCAGATGGCCAGTACCACGATGATGCTGCCAATAACGAGAATCGGAATCGGCCACCAAACCGGTTCGCCGGAGAACCCGATCTCCCTCGGGATGGTGGAATAGAGCCATTGTTGGGACAAGCCAACCAACTTCAAGAAGAAGTAGGCGACGAACGCCACCGGTACCCCAACTATCGCGCCGAGGAACAGAACCGCGACGTAACTCTTGGTCTTCAGTAAAGCGAGCGGATCAGCAGGTGCCGTAGGGGTCGCGGACGGAGTCGTCGCGGGGTTCGTCATCCCACCTCCTTGGAAACATGCCTGGCTTGTCGGGAATCACCGCGGAAAAACGGTCGGTCGCCAATATCTATCGAATCCGACTCTTCCCGACTGTCGTTTCGATCCCAACGTGTGGCTGAGCTTCTCGTGATCGCGCCTCACCGGTTGGACAGGTCTGTTTGGCGTCGCCAACTTCTGGGTAACCCTACCGATGGCATTTGGCGTCCACACGATCTTGGTGACGGCAGTGCGTCGGTGATCGTGCTGGGGTTCGAGGGCGTTGTGATCAAAGGAGGTGCGAGCGCCTCCCGCACCCAACTCCAGGTGACTGGCAGAGACTCCGAAGCCTTGCTCCTCACGATCCGCGGTTAGGATTGTCCGCCGTACGCGGACGTGGCTCAGTTGGTAGAGCATCACCTTGCCAAGGTGAGGGTCGCGGGTTCGAATCCCGTCGTCCGCTCTC
>DASPVS010000524.1:0-3111 GCA_035622235.1 Acidimicrobiales bacterium
GCCGTTCAGGATCTCGTACACCGGGTGCTTGTCCGCCCACGCGGTCCGCAACCCGGCCGCCTTCGCGACGTCGAAGATCGTGTTGACCTGCAGATACTGGTGCGGCCAGATCGGCTCGCAGGTGGTCGGGTTGACCGGGAACGTGGAGGCATTGAGAACGGTCTGCGGGTTGCTCGTCATGTCCATGATCAGCGCCGGGTTCTCGGCGAGGCCCGGGATCCCCTGGCCCGCGTCGAGCGCGCTGACGTTGATGTCATCCGGCGAGTCGTAGGTGACCGTGGCGCCGGTAGCTTGGCCGTCGCACGTGGTCGTCCCAGCCGGGAGAACGCTCTGGTCGTAGGCATCGTCGTAGTAGATGCCCGTGACTCCCGGGTTGCCCCCGGTCATCAGTGCGATCGTGGCCGGATAGGAGTCGGAGGGGACGGGGGTGTGGGCGTTCGTGTACTCCATGCCGCCCTGGACTAACGCAGCGAGTTCGGATTCGGGGTAGGTGTGGATGTACCACTCGAGGTCAGACTGGTGTAGCCCGTCCACGGAGATCAGGAGCACGTGCTGGATCGGGTTGCTACTTCCCCATCCCTGGCCCCAGCCGGCGAGACCGCCCTCCACACCCTGCGCCGCGGAGGTCGGCAGGACCATCATGGCCACGACGATCACGGAGACGAGTGCCGCCTTTTCGATCAGAGCCCGAGCGCGTCGTTCCATGCTCGGAGCAGGCCGGTCGCGTATATATTCGGAAAAAGTAATTTATGTAACCAATACTGAAAATATATATTCACCCTTGGACGCGAGGACGGCGGCCAGCTCCCTCGAAGAAGTCAACACCAGACCCGGGCCGTCGCGGTGCCGGTTTCTCTCTTCCCTCGCGACTTTGTTTTCATGCCGTGGGAGCTAACGCGCGGAGTAGGTTCGCCACGGCGCCCTACTCGAGGCCGGTACGGTGCTACCGGACTCGTCGCTGTCGGATCGCTGCCTCCACGGTCTCGGGAATGGGTCGGCAGCCGCAAGCACGCGCATGGGCGAGGTGCCATCGGACTCGCACATCCATCGGTGAGGCTCGTGGCAGCCGATGACCCTCATGCCACTTGGAGTTGAGAGCCATTGTCGCTCAGAGTTGGACGCCCGAGGGCGTTCCCCGAGCCGTCAAGTTACATTCCAGCGGGAATCTCGAAGACCATCCATAGGTTCCCTTCCGGATCCTTGAAAAACGCCGATGTTCCGTACGGGCTCGAAACCACGGGACCGTCGACCGTTGTGCCTGGCCCCATCGGCTCCCCTCGCTGGAATTTGACGCCCCGGCTTTGGAGCGACTTCACGTACCGCTTCGCGTTGGGTACGATGAGCGTCATGTAGGCGAGGTTGCGCTTCTCTCGCCGGTCTGGCGAGATGAGCCAAACGTGGTGCCCTGCGACTTTCATGGAAGCCCAGGAATTCTTCATGGCGCCCGTGCCCCTCATCGTGAGCTTGCCGCCGAGTTGCTTGGAGTAAAATCGGATTGCCCGGGTCATGTTCCGAATCGGAATCAACGTCACAAATTGTACAGAGTTTGCCATCGTTACGCGCCTCGACGGCCGCAGTCCGATTTGAGTGATATTCTTTGCCCCCTCGAAATGGCGAGATCGAAGATCGAATCGAATCCAGGCCGGGAAGTGGGTGCGAGGACCATTGCACGCCTGGCCGAACGTGTGGGAAGCGGGGTCATCCAATGACCATGAATCTCCGATCCCCCGAATGCTCAGTGGGGATTCGTCAGAAGATAACTGAATGCGGACCGGCGACTCTGTTTCAGACAATGGTTGCTCCGATCCGGCAGCTGGTCGCCCCACATACCCCCGAGCCACGGTGCTCCGGGAGCCCGCATAGAGAGGTCCATGCGCTCGTGCGGGAGAAAGGTCGCTGGCCCTACCTGCGGTGCAAGCGCTGCGGTGCGATTCTGAACAGCCAGACGGAGCGATGGGTTGCGTCGGTGAGGGTTTGAGCGGCCTTACCGGATGCTGTCCTCTCCCAGCTTTAGTGACGGCTCCGCGGGTAGGAAGGAATCCCTGCAGCGACCGTTAACTCCCTTTGGCTCGCCGGCGTTAGTTAACGTCCGGACGTTAACGTCGCGGGTATCGGCTCTCTCTTGTCGGCATTGGACATCTCTCCAGGACACCCGACTGCTGAGATTGGTTGGTCGTGGTTGCAAGCCAGATCACACCCAACAGGGTCGAGTGGGGCTCGCCATCAGCGTCGCCGAAGCGTCCCGAAGCTCGAAGAAATCGAAGGGCTTGGGGCGCGAAGTTATCTCTCGTAGGTCGTGCGATCGACGATGGCCTCCCCGAGGTTCCCGGTGGTTCGGACGGGACGGGTTCGTGCCCTCGGCCATCGGTTGTACTACGTCTCGTTCGGGTTCCCGAAAAAGGGGACGATCCTCGGGCTCCACGGCGGACCGGGACATTGCCACACCTACCTCCTGCCCCACCTCGACCTGGCCCCTCTCGGTTATCGAGTGGTGCTCTACGATCAGCTGGGTTGCGGCCAGTCGGACCGCGACGCGAGCGGTCGGGACTACAACTTCGACCGGTCCGCGGAGGAGGTCGAGGCGGTCCGTCGAAGCTTGAAGCTCGGCCGGGTGCACCTTCTCGGGCACAGCTACGGCTCCGTATTGGCCGTGGAAGCCGCCGTCCGATACCCGCGCTCCTTTCGTTCGTTGATACTGGCCAGCGGGATCGTCGCGAGCCCCGAACTGATTCAGCGGGAACAGGCGCGCTTGGTTCGCTCCCAGCCCGCGTCGGTTCGTCGGGCGCTCTCTCGCCCGAACCTGAACATCCATGACCTCTATCCCCCCACGCCGTCGGGGGAGTTCCGCCGGGCGGCTCGCTGGTATCGGGAGTGGTCTCGAAAGCTGGTGTATCGGGGGGATCACCCACCGTGGGAGTTGGTCCTATCCGAGCAATACCTGAACGCCAAAGTGAATCCTCCGACGTGGGCCTCGCTGCGCAACTGGAAGGGTTCCGGCCAGCCGCACGATGTTTCGAAGCTCCTGCCACGAGTTCGTCTCCCCTGCCTGGTGACAGTGGGACGGTACGACCAATGTACCGTGGGCATCTCCCGGTACACCCACCGGCATCT
>DASPVS010000525.1:0-9496 GCA_035622235.1 Acidimicrobiales bacterium
GAGAGGGCTACCTCCGGCGGGATCCGGCCAAGCCGAGAGCAATCGAGGTTCGCTACGACCCGTCTTCAAAGGTGGCGCTTAGACCACGTCCCGTCAGACACGTACCTGTAGTGGGCGACGTCGCCGCGGGCACCGGCGTCCTTGCGAGTGAGAATGTCGAAGAGCTGCTTCCCCTTCCTGAGGACTTCACGGGGACGGGCTCCTTGTTCGTTCTGCGGGTGCGCGGTGACTCCATGATCGAAGCCGGGATCCTCGAGGGTGACTTCGTGGTTGTCAGGCAACAGCCGGACGCGGAGAACGGGGAGATCGTCGTCGCGGGTATTCCCGATGGGGAAGCGACTGTGAAGACCTTCAGGCGAAAGCGCGGCAAGATCGTGCTCACTCCTGCCAACTCCTCGATGGAGCCGATGGAGTTCAACGCAAACGATGTCACGATCTATGGGAAGGTGGTCACGGTCCTTCGCAGACTCTGACCATTTCTCGAGCAAAATTTCGTGTGCGACCCTCTGCGCGCGCGACGATCTAACCGTGCGTGTTCAGAGATCTTTCGCTTTTATCGACCTCTCGGGTTTCACTGCCCTGACCCAGTCGTTGGGCGACGATCACGCGGTCGGTCTGCTCGAAGAGTTTCGATCAGTCGTGCGCAAGACGTGCTCCAGGCGCGCCGTTCGGATCGCCAAGTGGCTTGGAGACGGAGCGATGTTGGTTGGAGTGGAGTTCACTCCCCTTGTGGCGGCCTCTCTCGAGATCGGGAACCTCGCCGACCGCGTTCCGCGATCCACCTCCGTGCGGTGCGGAATATCAGCGGGCCCCGTCATTCTCTTGGAAGGGGACGACTACATCGGACACTCCGTAAACGTGGCCGCACGGCTCTGTGACATGGCGGGACCAGGGACCGTGCTCGCAACTACCGAGGTGGTCCCGTACCTACCGGCGTGGGCAACCGTCGCCGACAGGCAACTGACCGACATAAAGGGCCTCGACGGCCCGATCGAAGTCGCGAGTCTTTCCCTGTCAACTGGAGTCGAGGGCGCCGATCAAGACCCTGTGTGCGGTATCGAGCTCTCGGCAGACACGGCGACGGCAGTGCGGAACGGGACGGCCGGCGAGACGATCCTCTTCTGTTCCGATAGCTGCCTCGAGACCTGGGAGGACCGCCGAGACGTAGGGGCCGGAGCGGTCAGCGATGATGATCCCTCCGTTGGCGCTTTCAGGATTCCGACGGCGAACCAGGGTCCCTAGCTGGCAGATCGGGCTTGGCGGTTCGGGTCCACCACACCGTTACACCCGCCCGCCACACTTTCACCATGCCCCCGCGCACGGGACGACTGACCGCAGTGGCCGATCAGGATTCGGTCGAGGGAACTGCTGATGTACGGCGCGCTTTCGCGGCGACCTTCGCGTCCGGGCTCGCCGAGCTCACCGACGACGATCTCACGGGTGGGAAACTGACTCTGCCACTCGGTGTAAGCGCCTGGATGCAACAAGAGGACGTCGAGATCGGAGAGGCGAGGGCGGCGATGTTCGCCTTACGGTCCGCCATCTTGGAGACGTCGTCTCTCGATTCGGATTCTGAGCCGATCCCGCTTCTAGCCCGTGATCCGATCACGAGTCTCTTGAGCCTGGCGACGTACCTTCACTGTCTCGTAGCTAGAGCCGCCGCGCACGCGGCTACCACGCGGTTGTCTGTCGTCGAGCGCGCGTTGCCCGCCGTGAACACGCGCTTGCGCACATCTGTGGGGTGAGGTGCCATGACCTCACGAGCGTTACCACCCGAGATTCAAGAAAATCGGCGCGGACCTGATCGTTTGTGCTGCAAAACGGACCGGCAAGCTCACGCCGGTTGGAGCAGATGCGCCAACACGGCGCGAGCCCCCTCGAGCTCGTCTCTCGACACACGTTCGTCCGCTGTATGAGCAAGAGTGGGGTCGCCCGGGCCGAAATTCGTGGCCGGGATACCTATTTCCCAAAAGGTCGCCACGTCCGTCCATCCCATCTTGGCTCGGGGTGGTTTCCCGGTGGTCTTAACCATCTCATTGAGTAGCGGATGTCTCAGCGAGGGCGGAGCCGCAGGCGAGCTCTCGACGACCTCCACCAGGTCGCCACCGCGTTCGTCGATCACGTCTGCGATCAGTGCGAAGAAACATCTCTCAGCTTCCGCAAGGTCACGATCCGGTGCAAAGCGGTGGTTGACCACGAGCGACGCACGATCAGGTACAACGTTCGGTGCAATACCCCCTTCTATCGCTACGGCTTGCAGCTGTTCCGCGTATTCGCATCCGTCGATGACTACGCGCCGGGACTCGTACCCGTTGAGGAGTTCGAGGACCGGCCCAAGACGGTGGATGGCGTTGACTCCTCGCCATGGTCGGGCCGTGTGTGCCCGGCGGCCGCTCAGCGACACGAGGAACCTGACAGTCCCCTGACAGCCGGCTTCGACGATTCCGCCGGTCGGCTCACCCAGCACCGCCACATCGCCGCGAAGAAGGTCGGGCCGCTCTGATGCAATACGGCACAGCGCATTGTGCTCGCGTGCCACTTCTTCACACGCGTAGAACACATATGTGACATCACAGGCCGGCTCCGAGACGGTCGTCGCAAGATCGAGAAGGACCGCCAAGCCCCCCTTCATGTCCACTGCGCCAAGGCCCCAGACGGTTTCTCCCTCGACGCGTGGGGCCGAATTCGGGAACGGAGGAACCGTGTCGAGGTGACCGGCGAGAACCAGGCGCTCGTTCCGTCCCATGCCCGTTCGTGCAACCACCGTGTCGTCGATACGGATGGTTTCGAGATGCGCACAAGACCGGAGTGTCTGCTCGACGTAATCGGCGAGGTCGGCCTCGCTGTGACTCACCGAGGGGATGCTGACGAGCTCCGCTGTAAGTTTGAGAAGATCCGTGTGGCCCACGATCTCAGGTCGAGACGCCGTGCGAACGGAGAACCGTCTCGAGACGAGCTTTGTCGTGTCGCTCGCCTTCCTTCAGTCGGTTTATCACGAGGACACAAGGCAGAAAGAAGTCGCCTCCGGGAAACCTCCTCGGACGAGCCGCGTTGATCGCCACACTCCATGGAGGTACCACTCCTCGCCCGAGCTCGTCGCCGGACTCCGCGTCGATTACCGGGATGGAGGGGTTCAGTATCGTCCCCGCACCCAGAACTGCTCCTTCCCCGACACGCGCACCTTCTGTGATCATGCACCGGCTCCCGATGAAGGCGTCGTCACCGATGATGACGGGCGCCGCATTGGGGGGTTCCAAGACACCGCCAATTCCGACCCCACCGGAAAGATGCACACGGGCACCAACTTGAGCGCACGAGCCGACCGTCGCCCAAGTGTCGACCATCGTGTCGCGCCCCACGCGCGCTCCTATGTTCACGTAACTCGGCATGAGCACCACTCCCCTGTCGAGGAACGATCCCCAACGCGCTGAAGCACCCGGTACGACGCGGATGCCGTTCATCGCATAGTTGGATTTGAGTGGCAGCTTGTCTGCGTACTCGAACGGGCCCACGTCGGTGACCTCGATGGAGCGCAGACGGAAAAGGAGCAGGATGGCCAGCTTGAGCCACCCGTGCACGACTACCTCGCCGCCGCTGTCCACCTCGGCGACGCGGGCTTCGCCGCTGTCGAGCAAGCCGATCGCTTCGGTTACGACCGCCAACGCGTCGGTGTCCGTGGGACCCAGCTCGCTCGAACGGGACCAGTAATCCTCGATCTGCGAGCGAAGATCTGCCACGCATGCAGGCTATACCGACCTTTCGCGGCGCGTTGCCGATGCCGGCTGAGCGGCGCACCCGCGCCCGGAAGACGCGGGAGTGCACTGGCGATCCCGAACACGCGCGTGCTCCGGAGCACGCGCGCGATCCGGAGCACGCGGGCAATCCCGAGCACGCGGGCAGGCAGAGCGCTCAATTTTCAACAAGGCGGGAATGGACTCTCAATTCGAGATATGTAGTTCCAGAGCCGATCGGTTCTCTGCAAGTCTCTTTGCCGCCAACTCGATGCGATCGTCGGGTTGCACTGCCGCCACCCTGACGAAATCCGCTCCTGCCTCCCCGTAGAAGGAACCCGGGCTCACGATCATTCCAGCGCAGCGCGCAAGCTCTTCGGCCAGTCGCCACCCGCCGTCGTACCCGGCGACATCGTGCCGCTGGGTCTCTGTCGATGCGCCTGTCTTCCGAACCGAGGGCGCACCAGAAAGCGCAGAGGTGGGCTGCGACCGCACCCACAAATAGAAACCCCCGCCCGGAGTTGGGGCGCTCAAACCGACCGAGGCGAAGATCTCCGCGAGTCGCACGAGGCGTTTCGAATACACTTCGCGCTGCTTGTAGACGTGTTCGTCCTCACCGAACGCGGCGGCGGCGGCCGCCTGAACCGGACCCGGGACCATGAGACCGGCGTGCTTGCGCAGCTCCGACAGATAACCGACCAGATCCCTGTCGCCTGCGTAGAAGCCCGCTCTGATCCCGGCAAGGTTTGAGCGTTTCGAAAGCGAATGCAAAGCGACGAGGCCGACCCGTCCGTGTTGGAGGATCGTCGGAGGCGGCCAGGTCGACCACGTGAACTCGGCGTAACACTCGTCGGAGAAAACGGGTACTTCATACGCGCGGGCCCATTCTGCCGCTGAGGCCAAGTCGGTGTTGGCGCCGGTCGGGTTCGACGGTGTATTGACCCAAAGAACAAGAGCGCGCGCCGCATCGGACGTCGAGATCGCCGACAAATCCATCTTCCCGCCGGCGGTCTCCGGCACCCCTACTGCGCGACAGCCGGCCACCTTGGCGCCGAACGCGTAGGTGGGGTACGAGACAGCTGGATAAAGCACCGTGTCGCGATCGGGACGACGCAGCCGCAGCAACCAGGCCGCGCTCGCGACGAACTCTTTTGTTCCCACGCAAGCGGCCAGCTCGTCGTCTTCGAGAGCGACACCGAAGCGTCTTTGGACCCACCCGGACGCCGCCTCCTTGAACGCCGGGCTCCCGACCGAAGACGGATACCCGCGCTCTGCTCCAGAGGAACCGAGAGCTGCGACCACGAACTGCGGCGGAGGATCACACGGCGTCCCGACCGAAAGGTCGATGCCACCGCCGGGATGGCTGTCTGCGAGCTCCTTTAGCGCTCCGAGTTGGTCGTAGGGGTACGCGGGCAGCTGGAAGGGGTTTTCCGCCACGAACCCGGTTTGGTCGTCAGAACCCGCATTCACGATGCCAGAAACTCCTTGAACCGAGCCCGGCCCGCTGCGTCGAGCACGACGTGCATTCGGGTGGCACCTTCGCCGTAAGCCTCGTCCACGACTTCACCCTCGCGATGAACCGCCGCAAGGACGTCGCCGCGCTCGAACGGCACCACGAGCTCGACCGTCCGGTCCCGTTGACGGAGTCGGTCGCCTATCGCTTGGAGAAGCTCGTCCCTTCCGGCGCCGGTTCGTGCCGAGACTCCGACCGACCCGGGGTACGCGCAAAGGATCCGGTCGACGTCCGAGATGCAGTCGATCTTGTTTATGACCAGCAGTTCGGCGACGTCTGCGCCGATCTCGTCCAGAACGTCGTGCACGGCCTCGATTTGATGCTCGTGATCGGGAGCCGAGCCGTCGACCACGTGAAGAAGCAGATCCGCATCACGAACCACTTCGAGCGTCGAGCGGAACGCCTCGATCAGTTGATGCGGCAGCCTGCGAACGAAGCCAACGGTGTCAGAGATCAGCACGGTCTCTCCACCTGGCAGGGCAAGGCGACGCGTTCGCGGGTCCAATGTGCTGAACAAGCGGTCTTCCACGAGGACATCCGCGTCGGTGAGCACGTTCAGCAGTGTCGACTTGCCTGCATTTGTGTACCCGACCAATGAGACAGTCCGCTGTCGTGATCGCAGGCGCGATCGAGATTGTGTATGCCTCGTGTCGACCACCCTTTTGAGCTCCGCCTCGAGCTTCGACATTCGGCGCAAGAGTCGACGACGGTCCGCCTCGAGTTGTGTCTCGCCCGGACCCCTCGTTCCGATCCCGCCTGCTTGCTGGCTGAGGGAGATACCCCTTCCTCGCAGTCTCGGGAGCCTGTAACGCAAAAGGGCGAGCTCGACTTGCGCCTTGCCTTCCTGGCTACGCGCGTTCTGGGCGAAGATATCGAGGATCACCGCTGTCCGGTCGATCGCCGTCCGACCCAGGATCCTCTCGAGATTGCGTTGCTGCGCCGGCGAAAGCTCTTCGTCGAACACCACCGTGTCGGCGTCGGCCTCGACGGAAAGTTCGGCCAGTTCCGAGGCCTTTCCTTTTCCGATGAACGTCGCGGGGTCGGGAGCGTCTCGGCGCTGAATCGTCTGAGCCACCACATCTGCACCCGCCGTGTCCACGAGCAATCTCAACTCGTCGAGACCTTCTTCCACCGCGTCCGCCGAGGTCCATGGGAATTGAACGCCTACGAGAACAATGCGCTCGCGAAAGCGACGTTCGATCAGCGTCATGCGGCGGATCCCGTCGGGTCGGGAGCGGGCTCGTGTGGGAGCTGTCGAGACAGATCGGTGGCCGTCGCGGCGACCGCCTGCTCCTGTGCGAGCTGAGCCATCTGAGCGAGCTGAGCCAGAACGTCCTCTTCCACTGTCACATCTGCCACATGACGTGTCGGCCCGCTCAACCAGACAGAGGCTCCGGTGATGGTGACTCCCAAAGTGCCGCCGGGGTTGTGGACCGCGACCCTCTCTCCGACCTCGCCCCACGAGTGGGCGGCCACCGCCACTGCGCATGAGCCTGTACCGCACGCGAGCGTCTCGCCCGCACCGCGCTCCCAGACGACGAGCGACAGCTCGTCTCGGCCCGGTCCAACCGAAAAGAGCTCCACGTTCGCCCCGCCCGGCTCCGAACATTCGAGACGCGGGCCGAGCGACGTGACGACGGCTCGCTCCGCACGGTCGCTCATGAGAACGATGTGGGGATTCCCGATCCGCACGAGGCGCGATCTCTTCACCGTGGACAGTTCGCGAGCGGCAGTTGCAGGAGTGGTTCTCGGATCGTCGTCGGTTTCGAGGGAGATGCGAGCTGAGAGACCGGCTCTGTCGATCTCGGTGCCGAGAACGGCGGTCCCCATGTCGACTGATGCAAAACCAAGACCTGGCTCTTCAGACGTCTCGAACTCCACCGACTTCGGTCCGGCGGCAGTCGAGACAGATACGGTGCCTGCGGTGACCACGCCCGCGTGGACAGCGGCTTGGACCAAGCACCGAATCCCGTTGCCGCTCATCTCGGCGATCGAGCCGTCTGCATTCCAGAGCTCCATGCCGATATCGGTGCCGAGCTCAGGAGCGACGAGCCGGAGCAGTCCGTCGGCTCCGACGCCCGTACGACGGTCGCACAGCGCCCGTACCTCGAACGGCCCTACCGGACGACGACCATCCAGATCCACGAGCACCAGGAAGTCGTTGCCCGCCCCGTGATGCTTCGTGATCCGCAACGACCCCCCGACGCCTCTCTGTGCCACAAGTCCAGTCTCTCACCGACCGTACCGGGATCGAGCCGGCGCCAGGGCTCACGCCTCGCAACGGCGGTCCCACCTCTCGAGGATCTGGCTCGCATAGTCGGCCCCCGGGTCGAGCCACTCGATACGAGGGTCGCGGCGGAACCAGGCCCATTGCCGTCTGGCGAACCTCTTCGTTCGGCGGAGCACTTCGCCGGTCGCATCCTCGAGCGACGATCGGCCCTCGACGTACGCCAACAACTCCTTGTAGCCGAGCGCCTGACGCGCCGTCCGAGACATCCCGGCAACGGACAGACGTCTTACTTCGTCTACGAGTCCCGCCTCGAGCATGGAGCTCAACCTCAGTTCGATGCGGGCGTCGGACGACGCGGGGTCGTACGGAACGCCCAGGAGAACGAACCTCGTAGGTCCGTACGCGGTGAGCCCGGGCCCGAATGAAGAGAAGGGACGGCCGGATCCGAGGGTGACTTCCAGCGCGCGGACGACACGGCGACGATTGGTGGGTTCCATTCGCGTCGCGGCGAGAGGGTCGAGCTCGCTCAAGCGCCGGAAGAGCGTTTCGAGGCCGCCGGGCGTTGAAGCCTGTCGATCGAGCGCAGCTGAGATCGTTGGCCACTGCCCGGGCACATCCAGCCCGTCCACGACCGCTCGAACGTACAACCCCGTCCCCCCGACCAAGAGCGCACGGTTCCCGCGCTCTTCGATCCCGGCTAATGCGCACGACGCTGCGCCCTGGAATCGACTGACCGAGAAATCCTCCGAGGGCTCGACGAGATCGAACATGTGGAACGGCACTTGAGAGAGTTGAGACGAAGACGGCTTGGCGGTGCCGATGTCCATGCCCCGGTACACGCTCATCGAATCCATGGAGACGAGCTCAGCATCGCGACGTGCACGCGCAAGACCGATCGCAAGTTCGGTCTTCCCCGATGCGGTGACGCCGATCAGCGCCACCGGGGGTCGGCACACGATCCTCAGCCGGAGACGAGAGACACCGGGATACGGACTCGCCGAGGTTTGTTCTGATTCGGCGCCACCCCGGTCATCTCGCCCACCAGATGGTGTGGCGCCGCCGAGGTCACCTCGACACTTGCGTAGGCCCCGACGGCGGGGGGCACAGACCGAGGCTTGAAATGGACGAGCTTGTTCTGTTTCGTCCGCCCGGTGAACACCGACGGGTCGCGCTTGCTCGGCCCCTCGACCAACAACTCCTCGACCCGACCGATCCGAGCGCGATGCCGTGTGAGCGCGGACCTCTCGACGACGGACCTGAGACGTTCGAAGCGATCCCCGATCACGTCCGGGTCTACGAAAAGCTCCTCCATTGCGGCCGCGCGTGTGCCGGGGCGAGGAGAGAAGATGAAGGTGTATGCGCTGTCGTATTGAGCCTCTGCAACCACTTCCAAGGTGTGCTCGAAGTCTTCCTCGGTCTCGCCCGGGAATCCCACGATTATGTCCGTGGTGACCGCGAGGTCGGGTATACGCGCTCTCGCATTCGCGAGCCGCTCCAGGTACCGCTCGGCGGTGTAACCGCGTCGCATCGTCGCGAGAACCCGATTGGATCCCGACTGAAGTGGGAGATGGAGGTGCTCGCACACCGCCGAAACCTCGGCCATCGCCTCTATGGTTTCCGGACGAAGGTCCTTCGGGTGGGGGCTCGTGAACCGTACGCGGCTTATGCCGGGCTGGTCTCCGACCGCACGCAGGAGATCCGCGAAAAGCGGCCGGCGCTTCGTGAGGTCGCGCCCATAGGAGTTGACGTTCTGGCCCAGAAGGGTCACCTCGGTCACGCCGGTGTCGGCGAGCGCCCGAACCTCTGCGATCAACTCGTGCACGGGACGGCTCACTTCACGACCGCGGACGCGGGGGACGATGCAGAAAGCGCAGGAGTTGTCACATCCCGTTTGGATCGTCACCCACGCAGCGAACGAGCTCTCGCGCACGGCGTTCAAAGACAGAGTCAGAACCCCCGGGCCGGCCGGATGTGGCGAATCGACTATCTCTACTTGCGGACCGTCGCTCCGGGCGCTGCGCA